>NZ_JAKUFT010000047.1:0-38231 GCF_022663605.1 Bacillus cereus group sp. BfR-BA-01379 | reverse complement strand
GATAGACAACAAATGACATTTGAAGTTGAAGAGCAATATCAACACTTTGGTCTTGTACATTTGTTGGCGATTTCAGGGTCGCATATCGTATTGTTAATGGCGATCGTGTATTTTATTTTTCTAAGAAGTGGTGTGACGAGGGAGGTAGCGACAGTATGTCTTATCTTTTGTATTCCTCTATATATGATATTAGCAGGAGCATCACCGTCTGTTATAAGAGCTTCTATAACGGGAGTTTTGATGTTGATTGCTTTCATATGTTCTATTCGTTTATCTAGCTTAGATGCTTTAAGCATAACAGCTATATGTATGCTTATATTTGATCCGTATCTTGTGTTTAATATTGGCTTTCAGTTTTCTTTCGTTGGTAGTTTTGCTTTACTTTTGTCGGCTCCGATTTTACTAGAGAGTAGTAATGGAGTAATCCGAAATTCTATTTATATTTCTCTTATCTCACAGCTCGTTAGTACTCCGATTTTGTTATATCACTTCGGTTATTTTTCTCCATATAGTATTTTTCTTAATATCCTATACGTTCCGTTTTTATCTCTCGTTGTATTGCCGTGTAGTATTATTATTTTGGTATGTATACCGATCGTCCCATTTCTTGCAAAAGGACTTGCGAATGTACTATCAATAGGTTTGAATCTTTCTAATGATTTTCTAATTTATTGTGAAAGTTTACCATTTATCCGCCTTGTTTTCGGACAAACGTCTATATTTCTTGTAGCTCTATATTGCGCGAGTATTGTTAGTATATTGATGGTTTGGGAAAGGCGAATGTCGAAGGGAATTATGTTTATGGCTTCGGGTATATTGATTTTTGTTTGTACATGTCATTATGTATATCCGTATTTTCGAGAAAGTGGGAGTGTTACATTTCTTGATGTTGGACAGGGGGATGCAATATTAATTCGCCTTCCGTACGATAAAGAGATTTACCTCATTGATACCGGTGGAACAATTCGTGTAAATAAGGAAGAATGGCAACGGAAAAAGCATGAATTTTCTGTTGGAAATGATATTTTAATCCCTTATTTACAAAAGGAAGGCATTAAAACAATCGATAAATTAATCGTAACGCATGGAGATGCAGATCATATAGGTGCTGCGCAAGAGTTATTATCAAATATAAATATAAAAGAAGTTGTATTTGGCCGAAAGGAACAAGATGCGGTATTAGAAAAAGTGTTAAAGAAACAGGCGTTAGAAAAGGGAGTGAAAATAAGCGAAGTGGGGGAAGGAGAGAGTTGGAATGTAAATGATGCGGAATTTTTTGTGTTAGCTCCAACAGGGAAAGCAAGAAGTGAAAATAACGCTTCCATTGTAATATGGGCAAAATTAGGAGGGTTAACGTGGCTGTTTACAGGTGATTTAGAAGAAGAAGGAGAGAAGTTTTTGATAGCTACGTATCCAGATTTACGGGCGGATGTTTTAAAGGTGGCTCATCATGGGAGTAATACGTCATCTATAGCGTCTTTTTTGAACGCTATACAGCCTGATGTAGCGATTGTTTCTGCCGGTGAGCGTAATAGGTATGGGCATCCTCATAAGGAAGTTATAGAGCGTTTTGAGAAGATGGAAATTGAAATATGGCGTACGGATAAGCAAGGCGCTATTTCCTATGTTTTTAAAGCAGAACAGGGAACCTTTCGTAGCAAAATCACATATGATGAAACACATAATAGATAAAAAGAAGACTGCCAGTAAGCAGCAGTCTTTAAGAACCGATAAATTTAATAACAGTTGCAATGATGAAAAGTGTTGCGAAAAAACCAAATGAGACGATAAATCCTACCCCTGAATCAATAGCGTCATTGCGTTTACTTTGAACATTTTGTTCAAAATCATTCATTTAGAATCCCTCCCCAACATTCCACTTTAGTATAAAATATTGTCAGAAAAAAATCTACAATTTCCAGTATGAAGAGAAATCGAGCGTTCCTACTACTTTTAGATCATGAAGGAGCGTGAGTTTTTTGTTTCCAAGCATGTTAACAGTTGGCACTTATACTCGAATTTTTATTGTGAATAATAAAGGGAAGGTGATTACCGCACACCAATAAGAAACCCGGGACTTATTGCGTGGCGTTTAATATAAATAAAGGGACGGGTTATACAGCCTGTTCCTTTGTACTTGTAAAACGAAAGCTAGGGCATTAGTATAAATATATATTGCCAAGTTAGGGAGTAGGGAAAAGTATGAGTGATATACATAAAAAGATTAAAAAGAAGCAGTTTGCTCCGTTGTATTTAGTGTATGGAACGGAAGCGTTTTTTATAAATGAAACGATAAAGCTTATTACAACAGAAGCGCTTGAAGAGGAAGATCGCGAGTTTAATGTTGTGACATATGATTTAGAAGAAGCGTATTTAGAAGATGTGGTTGAGGATGCACGTACACTTCCTTTTTTCGGAGAACGTAAAGTGCTATTAATAAAATCACCACTATTTTTAACTTCACAAAAAGAAAAGTTAGAGCAAAATATAAAAATTTTAGAGGAATATATTGGGGAGCCTTCTCCATTTTCTATTCTTGTTTTTGTTGCGCCTTACGAAAAACTTGATGAACGAAAAAAAATTACAAAACTATTAAAGAAAACAGCGGACGTAGTAGAAGCGAATGCGATGCAAGTGCAGGATGTTCAGAAATGGATTGTGGCGCGTGCAGATGAAGTGCATGTGCATATTGATAATGCAGCTGTTAGTTTGTTGTTAGAGCTCGTGGGAAGTAATGTAACGATGTTGGCGAAGGAAATGGACAAGTTAACGTTATACGTCGGCATGGGTGGAGAGATTAGCCCGAGACTTGTTGCAGAGCTTGTGCCAAAATCGGTTGAACAAAATGTGTTTGCTTTGACAGAAAAAGTGGTAAAAAAAGATATCGCGGGTGCGATGCAAATTTTGGATGGATTATTTACGCAGCAAGAGGAACCTATTAAACTGCTTGCATTATTAGTAAGTCAATTCCGCTTACTGCATCAAGTGAAAGAGTTACAGCAGCGTGGTTATGGGCAAAATCAAATTGCGTCTCATATTGGTGTGCATCCATATCGTGTAAAGTTGGCGATGAATCAAACGAAGTTTTTCTCTTTTGAAGAATTAAAAAAGGTGATTATAGAATTAGCGGAAGCTGATTATAGTATGAAAACTGGAAAAATGGATAAGAAACTTGTGCTTGAGTTTTTCTTAATGCGGTTAAATCATATGTGATGATACAAAAAAGTTCACGTGCTTAGCGCGTGAACTTTTTTTGTATATAAAAAAACGATCCAAATGGATCGTTTTTTAAACGCCTTACGCGTTTACTTGTTTCGCTAAGCGAGATTTTTGACGAGCTGCAGCGTTTTGGTGGATAAGACCTTTACGAGCTGCTTTGTCAAGTTTTTTAGAAGCAGTTTTGAAAGCTTCTTTAGCATTTTCAAGATCGTTATTAGTAACTAAAGCTTCTACAGTTTTAACAGCAGAACGCATGTCAGACTTGATAGAAGCGTTATGTGAACGACGCTCTTCGCTAAGTTTAGCGCGTTTGATAGCAGATTTGATGTTTGCCATACTTTTCACCTCCCTGGTGCAATCGAATGACTCGATTCTTAACATAGAACAAGTGATATTCTATCAAACGGTGAAGAGAATTGCAATAGCATATCAATGAAATTTCACGTAAAGGAAAGAATGACCTTATATAACTTTGGGAAATCTAACGATATTTACTATGAATTACGGAGGAGATACGATGAAAGAACCATTAGATTTAAGTAAATATAGCGTTAGAACTGACCTTGCTGTAGAGGCACATCAAATGCTGCAAGAGCGCCAAGAAGAGCAAAATGGGATACAAGGAGTTATTGTGAAAGAGAGGGAAGAAGAAGGTATTACCATTACGAAAGTAACGATTGATGAAGTTGCCTCTGAATCAATGGGTAAAAAACCTGGTAATTATTTAACACTTGAAGTACAAGGTATACGTCAACAAGATACAGAGCTGCAACAAAAAGTAGAGCGCATTTTTGCAAAAGAATTTTCTTATTTCTTAGAAGATGTTGGTGTTACGAAAGAAGCGAGTTGTTTAATTGTGGGTCTGGGGAATTGGAATGTAACGCCAGATGCGCTTGGACCGATAGTTGTAGAAAATGTATTGGTAACGAGACACTTGTTTCAATTGCAGCCTGAAAGTGTAGAAGAAGGGTTTAGACCTGTTAGTGCAATTCGGCCGGGGGTAATGGGAATTACAGGGATTGAAACGAGCGATGTTATTTATGGAATCATTGAGAAGACAAAGCCAGACTTTGTCATTGCAATTGATGCATTAGCTGCCCGTTCTATTGAACGAGTAAATAGCACGATACAAATTTCTGATACGGGAATTCATCCTGGATCGGGTGTTGGGAATAAGCGTAAGGAACTTAGTAAAGAAACATTGGGTATTCCTGTTATTGCGATTGGTGTCCCGACCGTGGTAGATGCCGTTTCGATTACAAGCGATACAATTGATTTTATTTTGAAACATTTTGGACGGGAGATGAAGGAAGGAAACAAACCTTCCCGATCTTTGTTACCAGCTGGCTTTACATTTGGAGAAAAGAAAAAGTTAACAGAAGAAGATATGCCGGATGAAAAGAGTCGGAATATGTTTTTAGGTGCTGTAGGTACACTGGAAGATGAAGAGAAGAGAAAATTAATTTATGAAGTGTTATCTCCTCTTGGACATAATTTAATGGTGACTCCGAAAGAAGTGGATGCTTTCATAGAGGATATGGCAAATGTAATAGCGAGTGGTTTAAATGCAGCCTTGCATCATCAAATTGACCAAGATAATACAGGAGCATATACACATTGATGGGAAGAGACGATAATCATGTAAGCCGCTTTTCGCTTTTATGTATATGTAGTGCGGCCATATGTTTACTCATGATAATAGCAGGGGTGGCACTTGCTAATCATGGTTTGAAAAGTATGAAAGGTTATCAGCAAATGTCGTATGAACAAATCGCCCATATGACAGGAACAGAGGGTGCGGGTGCAGCATCAGAAATTTTGGGAAGTTCATTTTCCGTTACTGAAAAACAAAAACAATTAGAAAGCTTAAAGAGTTTTAATGTTGTAGAAGGAATTGGTATGGCAATAGCAAGTGCTACTTATGAAGTAACAAAGTTTGGAACGGATATAGTTATTGGGAAAGTGAAAGAGATTTTTAGTTAAGTGTAGCAAGAAGAACGGTTGTCTTACCATTTTGTACGGCAGCCGTTTTTTAATTTGAAAAAGGTTTGTCTCTTATGGTTTGTTCGCATAAGATATAGATAGAATGATTTGTATTGTAAGCAGCACGAGTTTTCATTGAATCTTTGCTGCTCTATTGATATAATCAGTGCTAGTGTATATTGGCGAGACTATTAGGAGTTGAGAACATAGATGAACAAAGAAGAAAGAGCAAAAAGACAGTCCAAAATTCGTAATTTCTCTATCATTGCTCATATTGACCACGGAAAATCAACGTTAGCAGACCGTATTTTAGAGAAAACAAACGCGTTAACACAACGTGAAATGAAAGCTCAATTGCTTGACTCTATGGATTTAGAGCGTGAGCGTGGTATTACAATTAAATTAAACGCAGTACAGTTAACGTATAAAGCAAAAGACGGTGAAGAATATATTCTTCACTTAATTGATACACCAGGGCACGTCGACTTTACGTACGAAGTATCTCGTAGTTTAGCGGCTTGTGAAGGTGCAATTCTTGTAGTGGATGCAGCGCAAGGTATTGAGGCGCAAACGTTAGCGAACGTATACTTAGCGCTTGATAACAATTTAGAAATTTTACCGGTTATTAATAAAATCGACTTACCAAGTGCAGACCCAGAACGTGTACGTCAAGAGGTAGAAGATGTAATCGGTTTAGATGCATCAGAAGCTGTACTTGCTTCTGCAAAAGCTGGTATTGGTATTGAAGATATTTTAGAACAAATCGTTGAAAAAGTACCAGCACCAACAGGTGATTCAGAAGAGCCGTTACAATGTATGATCTTTGACTCTTTATATGATCCGTACCGCGGTGTAATCGCTTATATCCGTGTTGTAAATGGAACGGTAAAAGTTGGCGACAAAGTACGTATGATGGCAACTGGTAAAGAATTTGAAGTAACAGAAGTAGGTGTATTTACACCGAAGACTACGCAACGTGATGAGTTAACTGTAGGTGATGTAGGTTTCTTAGCAGCATCGATTAAAAATGTTGGTGACACACGTGTTGGTGATACGATTACACATGCTAAGCGTCAAGCTGCAGAGCCGTTAGCAGGTTATCGTAAATTAAACCCAATGGTATTCTGTGGTTTATATCCAATTGATTCTGCACGTTACAACGACTTACGTGATGCGTTAGAAAAATTAGAGTTAAACGATTCTGCACTTGAGTTTGAACCAGAAACATCTCAAGCACTAGGATTTGGTTTCCGTTGTGGATTCTTAGGACTTCTTCACATGGAAATCATTCAAGAACGTATTGAACGTGAATTTAAAATTGACTTAATTACAACAGCGCCAAGCGTTATTTATAAAGTGTATTTAACAAACGGTGAAGATGTAATTGTTGATAACCCATCTAATATGCCAGATCCACAGTCTATCGATCGCGTAGAAGAGCCGTTTGTGAAGGCTTCAATTATGGTTCCGAATGACTATGTTGGAGCTGTAATGGAAATTTGCCAAGGTAAACGTGGAACGTTTATTGATATGCAATATTTAGATGAAACACGTGTTACATTAACATATGAAATCCCATTATCAGAAATCGTATATGATTTCTTCGATCAATTGAAATCAAATACAAAAGGGTATGCATCATTTGATTACGAGTTAATTGGTTATAAACCATCTAAACTTGTGAAAATGGATATTCTTTTAAATAATGAACAAGTGGATGCTTTATCATTTATCGTACACCGTGATTCAGCGTATGACCGTGGTAAAGTAATCGTAGAGAAATTAAAAGAATTAATTCCAAGACAACAGTTCGAAGTGCCAATTCAGGCGACTATCGGAAACAAAGTTGTAGCACGTTCTACAATTAAGGCGATGCGTAAAAACGTACTTGCAAAATGTTACGGCGGTGACATTTCTCGTAAGCGTAAACTTCTTGATAAGCAAAAAGAAGGTAAAAAACGTATGAAGTCTGTTGGTTCTGTAGAAGTACCGCAAGAAGCATTCATGGCTGTACTGAAAATGGATGACAACTAATAATTGATTGTTATTTCATGCGAATTGATATAAAAAAGAAGTCGTCTATACGGCTTCTTTTTTTATATCATTACTTTTTAGACAACGTAGCTTCTCTCATTTACAATGGTGAGAGAGCTTTTTAGTTCATATAGAGTTAGGAGTTTGTTAATGTCCGAAAATATTCGAAAAGATATTCACGAGAAAATACAAAATGGCAATTTTAATTGTGAAAAGGAATTGACGCTTTCTATTATTAGTGGGAAGTGGAAAGTTGTGATACTGTGGCATCTTGGTGTGGAAGGGCCTCATCGTTTTAGTGAATTGCAACGATTATTCCCAAGCATTTCTCATAAAGTTTTGTCGAATCAATTAAAAGAGTTAATGGAAGATGGGATTGTTGATAGAACAGTATACCCAGAAATTCCTCCGCGAGTGGAGTATTATATGACGGAATTAGGCATGTCGCTTTTACCAATCGTTGAAATGATGTATGATTGGGGAAAAATGCGAATGGAGCAAATTCGTAATACGTTAGAGAAGTAAAGAAGCCTCCCGAGCGCGGAGGTTTTCTTTTTAGAAAGGTAGGAGTTATATTTGGTGCAAGCTGCATATATTCATATTCCGTTTTGTCAGCATATTTGTCACTATTGTGATTTTAATAAAGTATTTATTGAACGCCAACCGGTTGATCAATATTTAGAGTATTTAGAGAAGGAAATAATAAATACAGTCCAAAAGGTACCGTTTGATAGTATGAAAACGATTTTTGTTGGTGGAGGAACCCCGACAGCGTTAAATATGGAGCAGACAAAAAAGTTACTCGATATTATAAACCGTCGCTTACGTCCGTTTGCTCCGAATTGTGAATTAACATTTGAAGCGAATCCAGGTGATTTACCGAAAGAGAAGTTACATGTATTGCTAGAAGGTGGAGTGAACCGAATTAGTTTTGGTGTGCAAACATTTCGGGATGAGTTGCTTGAGAAAATTGGGCGTAAGCATACGAGGGAAGATGCATTTGTAGCAATTAGAGAAGCGCAGGAAGTGGGCTTCAAAAATATAAATGTAGATATTATTTATGCTCTGCCAGGGCAGACGATAGAAGATGTGAAAGAAACGTTAGATATTGCTTTTACGCTCGGTGTACAACATTTCTCGGCCTATTCATTAATTGTGGAACCGAAAACTGTGTTTTATAACTTAATGAATAAAGGGAAATTAAGACTTCCAGGTGAAGACCATGAAGCAAAAATGTACGAAATGGTAATGGATGAAATGGAGAAACACGGCTATATCCAGTATGAAATTAGCAATTTCTCAAAAGGTGATAATGAAAGTAGACATAATCTCACATACTGGAATAATGAAGAGTATTATGGATTTGGAGCTGGGGCACATAGTTATGTAAATGGAGAACGTATCCAAAATGTAGGACCGCTCAAGCAATACTTCAACAAAATCGACGAAACTGGATTTCCGTATTTAGATGTTCACGCGGTGACGGAGAAAGAAAGAATGGAAGAAGAGTTGTTCTTAGGACTTCGAAAAACAAAAGGTGTATCTAAAATAGGATTTCAAAAGAAATTTAATATGGAAATGGATCAAGTTTTCGCGAAGCAGTTACAAAGCAACCAAGAACAAGGGTTACTTGAAGAGATCGATGGATATGTTCGTTTAACGCGAAAAGGAAAATTATTGGGGAATGAAGTATTCCAATCATTTTTGATTGACTAATTAAATGTTCCATTAACGTGAAAAAGTTTCATTATTTCGTGACGTTTCCGTTGACAATTGAATGTCAATTTTGGTAAGTTATTAATAGATTTAGCACTCGAAGACAAAGAGTGCTAACAGAGGTGATGATGAGATGCTTACGGAACGTCAGCTCTTAATTTTACAAACAATTATTGATGACTTTATTGGATCAGCGCAACCTGTTGGATCGAGGACGTTGGCTAAGAAAGATGAAATTACGTTTAGTTCAGCTACTATTCGAAATGAAATGGCTGATTTAGAGGAACTGGGATTTATTGAAAAAACGCATAGTTCTTCAGGACGTGTTCCTTCTGAAAAAGGATATCGTTTTTATGTAGATCATCTTTTAGCGCCGCAAAACTTACCGACCGATGAAATTGTACAAATTAAAGATTTATTTGCTGAAAGAATTTTTGAAGCGGAAAAGATTGCACAGCAATCGGCTCAAATTTTATCAGAGCTTACGAATTATACGGCCATTGTTCTTGGACCGAAGTTAAGCACAAATAAACTTAAAAACGTACAAATTGTACCGCTTGATCGTCAAACTGCAGTCGCTATTATTGTAACGGATACAGGGCATGTACAAAGCAAAACGATTACCGTTCCGGAATCTGTTGATTTATCAGATTTAGAAAAAATGGTGAATATTTTAAATGAAAAGCTGTCAGGCGTACCAATGGCAGAACTGCATAACAAAATCTTGAAAGAGATTGTTACAGTTTTACGTGGGTATGTTCATAATTACGATAGTGCAATAAAAATGTTAGATGGTACATTTCAAGTTCCTTTATCGGAAAAGATATACTTTGGAGGAAAAGCAAATATGCTTTCGCAACCAGAGTTCCATGACATTCACAAAGTAAGATCCTTACTGACGATGATTGATAATGAAGCTGAGTTTTATGACATTTTGCGTCATAAACAAGTAGGTATTCAAGTGAAAATAGGTAGGGAAAACTCTGCGACGGCCATGGAAGATTGTAGTTTAATTTCTGCAACATATTCGATTGGAGAAGAGCAACTTGGAACAATTGCTATTTTAGGTCCAACAAGAATGCAATACTCTCGGGTAATTAGTTTGTTACAGTTATTTACGAGACAATTTACTGATGGACTTAAAAAGTAAATGAGAGTAATACATTCGCTCAAGTAATGGAATTTTCATTGCTGTGTGTAATATATAATGCTTAGGTAATTGTGCTCAGCATAATACCTAATACCTTTTAAGGAGGTGAATATTGTGGAAGAGCGTAACGAACAAGTGGTAGAAGAAGTAAAAGAAGCTGTCACGACAGAAAACAGTGAAGAAACTGTAGAAGAAAAAAGTGAGGCTGCTCTTTTACAAGAAAAAGTAGATGAGTTACAAGCGAAACTAACGGAAACGGAAGGTCGCACATTACGTCTACAAGCAGATTTTGAAAATTATAAGCGTCGTGTCCAAATGGATAAACAGGCTGCTGAAAAATATAGAGCACAAAGTCTAGTTTCAGATATTTTGCCAGCTCTTGATAATTTTGAAAGAGCGATGCAAGTGGAAGCAACTGATGAGCAAACGAAATCCTTGTTACAAGGTATGGAAATGGTGCATCGTCAATTGTTAGAAGCGTTGACTAAAGAAGGTGTTGAAGTGATTGGATCTGTTGGTAAACAGTTTGATCCTAATGAACACCAAGCTATTATGCAAGTAGAAGATAGTGAATTTGAATCAAACGCGGTAGTTGAAGAATTCCAAAAAGGTTATAAACTAAAAGACCGTGTGATTCGCCCATCAATGGTAAAAGTAAATCAATAAATTTACATAAAAGTAGGAGGATTCGCCATGAGTAAAATTATCGGTATTGACTTAGGTACAACAAACTCTTGTGTAGCTGTTATGGAAGGTGGAGAACCAAAGGTTATCCCAAATCCAGAAGGAAACCGTACAACACCATCTGTTGTAGCTTTCAAAAATGAAGAGCGTCAAGTTGGGGAAGTTGCAAAGCGTCAAGCAATTACAAACCCAAATACAATCATGTCTGTTAAACGTCATATGGGTACAGACTACAAAGTAGAAGTTGAAGGTAAAGATTATACACCTCAAGAAATTTCTGCAATCATTTTACAAAACCTAAAAGCTTCTGCTGAAGCATACTTAGGTGAAACAGTTACGAAAGCTGTTATTACAGTACCTGCATACTTCAACGATGCAGAACGTCAAGCAACAAAAGATGCTGGTCGTATCGCTGGTTTAGAAGTTGAGCGTATCATTAACGAACCAACAGCAGCAGCGCTTGCTTACGGTTTAGAAAAACAAGATGAAGAGCAAAAAATCTTAGTATATGACTTAGGTGGCGGTACATTTGACGTATCTATCCTTGAGTTAGCAGACGGAACATTCGAAGTTATTTCAACTGCTGGTGACAACCGTCTTGGTGGAGATGACTTTGACCAAGTTGTTATTGACCACTTAGTAGCTGAGTTCAAAAAAGAAAATAACATTGATTTAAGCCAAGATAAAATGGCACTTCAACGTTTGAAAGATGCAGCAGAAAAAGCGAAAAAAGATCTTTCTGGCGTAACACAAACACAAATTTCATTACCATTCATTAGTGCTGGAGCTGCTGGTCCATTACACTTAGAATTAACATTAACAAGAGCGAAATTCGAAGAGCTTTCAGCAGGTCTTGTTGAAAGAACGTTAGAGCCAACTCGTCGTGCATTAAAAGACGCTGGTTTTGCTCCAAGCGAATTAGATAAAGTTATCCTTGTTGGTGGATCTACTCGTATCCCAGCTGTACAAGAAGCTATTAAACGTGAAACTGGTAAAGAACCATATAAAGGTGTAAATCCTGATGAAGTTGTAGCATTAGGTGCTGCAGTTCAAGGTGGCGTACTTACTGGTGATGTAGAAGGCGTACTATTATTAGACGTAACTCCACTTTCTTTAGGTATTGAAACTATGGGTGGCGTGTTCACGAAATTAATCGAGCGTAACACTACAATTCCAACAAGTAAGTCACAAGTATTCTCAACAGCTGCTGATAACCAACCGGCAGTAGACATTCACGTGTTACAAGGTGAGCGTCCAATGTCAGCTGACAACAAAACATTAGGTCGTTTCCAATTAACAGACCTTCCGCCAGCACCACGTGGTATTCCACAAATCGAAGTAACATTCGATATTGATGCGAACGGTATTGTTAACGTACGTGCAAAAGACTTAGGAACAAGCAAAGAGCAAGCTATTACAATCCAATCTTCTTCAGGTCTTTCTGATGAAGAAGTAGATCGTATGGTACAAGAAGCAGAAGCAAATGCTGACGCTGACCAAAAACGTAAGGAAGAAGTTGAACTTCGTAACGAAGCTGACCAACTTGTATTCCAAACGGATAAAGTTGTAAAAGATTTAGAAGGTAAAGTGGATGCAGCTGAAGTTGCAAAAGCAACAGAAGCGAAAGAAGCACTACAAGCTGCGATCGAGAAGAACGAGCTTGAGGACATCCGTGCGAAAAAAGACGCTTTACAAGAAATCGTACAACAATTAAGTGTTAAATTATACGAGCAAGCTCAAGCAGCTGCAGGGCAAGCAGAAGGTGCACAAGGAGCACAAGATGCTGGCGCGAAGAAAGACAATGTAGTAGACGCTGAGTTTGAAGAAGTAAAAGAAGATAAGTAATATAAATAAGTAAGATGACAAAAAGTCAAAGTCAAGCGTGCCTTGGCTTTGGCTTTTTTCATGAATGAGAAGAAAAGTGTGAGGTTCTTAAGTTTTTTACTTTGCATACTGTAAGTGAGGAAACTTTGTTGCAAAGCACTTTCTTTCGGTGTTAAAATTACGTTTATGTGAAAGATTCGGGGGTTGTAAATTTATGAGTAAACGAGATTATTATGAGGTCCTTGGACTTAGCCAGGGTGCTTCAAAAGATGAAATAAAAAAAGCGTATCGTCGTTTGGCAAAAAAATACCATCCAGACGTAAGTAAAGAAGAAAATGCAATTGAAAAGTTTAAAGAAGTACAAGAAGCATATGAAGTATTAAGCGACGATCAAAAGCGCGCGCAATATGATCAATTTGGTCATGCTGGTGCAAATCAAGGTTTCGGTGGCTTTGGCGGCGGTGGAGACTTCGGCGGTGGCTTCGGTTTCGAAGATATCTTTAGTTCGTTCTTTGGCGGCGGTGGTGGTAGACGTCGTGATCCAAATGCTCCGCGTCAAGGTGCTGACTTACAATATCAAGTTACTTTAGAGTTTGAAGAAGCTATTTTTGGTAAAGAATTAAATGTCGAGATTCCAGTAGAAGATCCATGTGATACTTGTAAAGGTAGCGGAGCGAAACCAGGAACTTCAAAAGAAACATGTAAACATTGTTCAGGTTCAGGGCAAGTAAGTGTAGAACAAAATACACCATTTGGTCGTATCGTAAACCGTCAAGCTTGTGGTCATTGTTCAGGAACTGGTCAAATGATTAAAGAAAAATGTACGACATGTCACGGTTCTGGTAAAGTACGTAAACGTAAAAAAATCAATGTTAAAATTCCAGCAGGTATCGATAATGGTCAACAAATCCGTGTATCTGGAAAAGGTGAAGCGGGTGTAAATGGCGGACCGGCAGGAGACTTATATGTAGTTGTTCATGTAAGAAATCATGAATTCTTTGAGCGTGAAGGAGATCACATTATTTGCGAAATGCCATTAACATTTGCGCAAATGGCACTTGGTGCTGAAGTGGAAGTTCCTACTGTTCATGGGAAAGTGAAGCTGAAAATTCCAGCAGGAACACAAACAGGAACAGAATTCCGCTTAAAAGGAAAAGGTGCTCCGAACGTACGTGGATACGGTCAAGGAGATCAATATGTAGTTGTTCGTGTTGTTGTACCGACGAAATTAACTTCACATCAAAAAGATTTATTACGTGAATTTGCGGGACAAGAAGAGCAGGATGATAGTCTATTTGGAAAGCTTAAACGTGCTTTCAAAGGGGAATAATGGAAATAAAAAATGGAGTTGGTAAATTGTGAAATGGTCAGAAATTAGTATTCATACAACAGAAGAAGCAGTAGAAGCTGTCTCTCATATTTTACATGAAGCTGGTGCTAGCGGAGTTGCGATTGAGGATCCAGCGGAGTTGACGAAAGAGCGCGAGCAACAATATGGTGAAATTTATGCATTGAACCCAGATGAATATCCGGCGGAAGGTGTATTAATAAAAGCATATTTCCCGCAAACGGATTCTTTACATGAAACGATTGCAGGTGTAAAATCATCTATTGATATGCTTCCATCTTACGACATCGAAATTGGTACTGGAAATATTACAGTTAACGAAGTCAATGAAGAAGATTGGGCAACTGCTTGGAAAAAATATTACCATCCAGTACAAATTTCTGATACATTCACAATTGTGCCGACGTGGGAAGACTATACACCATCTTCTCCGGAAGAAAAAATTATTGAATTAGATCCAGGTATGGCGTTTGGGACGGGAACTCATCCGACAACAACGATGTGTATTCGTGCTTTAGAAAAAACAGTTCAGTCAGGTGACACTATTATTGATGTAGGAACAGGTTCTGGTGTACTTAGTATTGCAGCAGCAAAATTAGGTGCGTCTGCTGTTCAAGCGTATGATTTAGATCCGGTTGCAGTTGAAAGTGCAGAAATGAATGTACGTTTAAATAAAACAGATGATATCGTGTCTGTTGGACAAAATAGTCTTTTAGAAGGCATTGAAGGTCCTGTTGATTTAATCGTAGCTAACTTATTAGCAGAAATTATTCTATTATTCCCTGAAGATGCAGCGAGAGTTGTGAAGCCAGGTGGATTATTTATTACATCGGGCATTATTGCTGCGAAGGAAAAAGTAATTTCTGAAGCGTTAGAAAAAGCTGGATTTACAATTGAAGAAGTGTTACGAATGGAAGATTGGGTAGCAATTATTGCACGAAATGCGTAATATAGATTTTAGTCTATAATGAAAAGGGGAGTCTCTCACTATAAAGTGAGGGACTTGCCGTTTGTTATATGAAAAATGATAACGTTTCGTTCTTTTCGTAAGTATTGACTTACGAAAGGAACGAAACTCTACTAAGGTGATTATATGCAACGTTATTTTGTAGAAGAGAAATATGTAAATGAGACAAGTATTCGCATTGTAGGTGATGACGTACATCATATCGCAAGAGTGATGCGTATGTCAGCTGGTGATCAAATTTATTGCTGTGTAAACGGAAAAACAGCCGTATGTTCAATTGATGAAATTACCAGTGAATTTATTAATACGGCTATTGTAGAATGGGTAGAGGCGTCAAGTGAACTTCCTGTTTTCGTGACGATTGCAAGTGGACTGCCGAAAGGAGACAAGCTAGAGTTAATTTTTCAAAAAGGAACTGAGCTTGGGGCAGCTGCATTCTTACCATTTCAAGCATCTCGATCTATTGTAAAATGGGATGCGAAAAAAGCTGATAAAAAAGTTGAGCGTTTAAGAAAAATTGTGAAAGAAGCTGCGGAACAATCGCATAGAAGTGAAGTTCCAGAAGTACATGCTCCGGCATCATTTAAACAATTGCTTTCGATGAGTGGTGAGTATGATGTTTGTCTTGTTGCTTACGAAGAGGAAGCAAAACAAGGGGAGAAATCTAACTTTGCGAAAGCTTTAACGATGATGAAACCAGGTCAAAAGCTATTGATTGTATTTGGCCCAGAAGGCGGTTTAGCTGAGGAAGAGATTACAACGCTTCGTGAACATAAATTTGTACCATGTAGTTTAGGACCAAGAATTTTAAGAACAGAAACGGCGCCGTTATACGCGTTAAGTGCTGCTTCGTATCATTTTGAATTGATGGGGTGATGATCGATGTCAACTGTTGCGTTCCATACGTTAGGTTGTAAAGTAAACCACTATGAAACAGAAGCCATTTGGCAATTGTTTAAACAAGGTGGATATGAAAGAACTGAATATGAAAAGAAATCTGATGTATACGTTATTAATACGTGTACAGTAACGAATACGGGAGATAAGAAAAGCCGTCAAGTTATTAGACGTGCTGTTCGCCAAAACCCGGATGCGGTTATTTGTGTAACTGGATGTTATGCACAAACATCTCCAGCGGAAATTATGGCGATTCCAGGTGTAGATATTGTAGTTGGTACACAGGATCGTGAAAAGATGTTAGGATATATCGAAGAATTCCGCAAAGAGCGTCAGCCAATTAATGCTGTCCGCAACATTATGAAAACACGTGTATACGAAGAACTGGATGTACCTTATTTCACGGATCGTACACGTGCATCTTTAAAAATACAAGAAGGTTGTAATAACTTCTGTACATTCTGTATTATTCCTTGGGCGCGTGGTTTAATGCGCTCTCGTGATGGGAAAGAAGTTATTAAACAAGCGCAGCAATTAGTAGATGCAGGCTATAAAGAAATCGTATTAACAGGTATTCATACAGGTGGGTACGGTGAAGATATTAAAGATTATAACTTAGCTGGATTACTTCGTGATATGGAAGCGGAAGTAGGCGGATTAAAACGTCTTCGTATTTCTTCTATTGAAGCGAGCCAGATTTCAGATGAAGTAATTGAAGTGTTAGATAAGTCTGAAGTAGTTGTACGTCACTTACACATTCCGTTGCAATCTGGATCTAATACAGTATTAAAACGTATGCGTCGTAAGTATACGATGGAATTTTTCCAAGAACGCTTAGATCGTTTGAAAGAAGCGTTACCAGGTCTTGCGATTACATCTGACGTAATCGTTGGTTTCCCAGGTGAAACAGAAGAAGAATTCATGGAAACATACAATTTCATTAAAGAGAATCGCTTCTCTGAGTTACACGTATTCCCTTACTCAAAACGTACGGGAACACCTGCAGCGCGTATGGAAGATCAAGTTCCTGAAGATGTGAAGAACGATCGTGTTCACCGTTTAATTGAACTATCTAATCAATTAGCGAAAGAGTATGCGTCACAGTTTGAAGGCGAAGTACTTGAAATCATTCCAGAAGAGCAATTTAAAGAGGGCGACCGCGAAGGGTTATATGTAGGTTATACAGATAACTACTTGAAAATTGTATTTGAAGGATCAGAAGAATTAATTGGTAAACTAGTGAAAGTAAAAATTACGAAAGCTGGTTATCCATATAACGAAGCGCAATTTGTTCGTGTTCTTGAAGATGATGTAAAAAAAGAATCAGCAAGCGCATAAAGTGAAACTTTAATCAGTGGGGTTCATCCCCACTAATTATCAGCCTGACCCCCACCTAACTTCTTTATTTTCGCTGAATTTAGAGATGGGGGTCTTACTGCCCGGTAAATAGTGGGATAAAAAGCGTGCAAACGGAAACGATTTGCATGCTTTCTTTTTTGGGGAGAAGTTAAGTGCTGAAAAGGCAGGTACGTTGAATGAGTGGTTATTTCATACTTTCTTGTATTAAAAAAGGTGTAATGATAAAAATATAGTTGTCTTCAGGGGAAAAGGAGAATAGCTATCTACATAGCTTTTGAACAGGGAAGGGCATCTATTCTTCTTTTATTCTGCCAAATAGTTGACCTGAAGTGATAAAATGTATTATAATCGTAAAAGACATGCTGAAGAAGGGTTTCTTTTTGCATGCTGAAATTAGTATGTAAGTGTGATGTTTCGGAGGGAGGGAAAGAGAATGTCAAAAACAGTCGTTCGTAAAAACGAGTCTTTGGAGGATGCACTTCGCCGTTTTAAAAGATCGGTTTCTAAAACTGGTACACTTGCTGAAGCAAGAAAGCGCGAGTTTTATGAAAAGCCAAGTGTAAAACGTAAGAAGAAATCTGAAGCGGCAAGAAAGCGTAAATTCTAAGAGAGGGTGTAAGTTATGAGTCTTCTCGGTCGTTTAAACGATGATATGAAACAAGCGATGAAGAATAAACAAAAAGAAAAATTAACCGTTATTCGTATGGTTAAGGCTGCTTTACAAAATGAAGGTATTAAACTGCAACATACTCTTACTGAAGAAGAGGAATTAACAGTTTTAGCTCGTGAAGTAAAACAGTATAAGGACTCCCTCCTTGAATTTAAAAAAGCTGGTCGTGAAGACCTTGTTAATAAACTGCAAAGTGAAATTCAGATTTTAAGCGCATATTTGCCGGAGCAATTAACAGAAGAAGAACTAGCGAATGTAATTAAGCAAGTAATTTCTGAAGTTGGTGCGACTTCTAAAGCAGATATGGGTAAGGTGATGACTGCTGTTATGCCGAAAGTAAAAGGTAAAACAGACGGATCACTTGTGAATAAGTTGGTTATCCAGCTATTAGCATAAAAAAACGTCTCATTTCGTATGAGACGTTTTTTTATGCTTTTTTTCAGTTTGGACGTGATATTACAAGCCCTTTTTTCATACATATGGGATGAGAGGGGGTCTTTTGAGATGAAAAAATTAGAACAAATGAAGAATTGGTTAACAAAGCAAATAGACCTGCCAGTGGATGTGCTAATGGATCTACCTCGGATCACGCTTGTTGGGCAAGTGCATATCTATATAGAAAATCATCGGGGTTTATTAGTGTTTTCAGATAAAGAAGTAAGATTGTTGTTAAAGCACGGTCAATTATTAATTAAGGGGCAATCCTTTATTATTAAAACAATCCTTCCGGAAGAACTTTTGCTTGAAGGAATAATTGAGCAAGTGATGTTTTTAGAAAACGAAAAAAAAGAGGAGTGAGGGAAACTTCCATATGTGAAGTTTTTCTTCGTTATTTTCGTGATTCGCTCTTGCTATTCAGTTTATCTCTCTAATCATGGTCAGTAAAACTCTTTATTTCATTTTCGTACGAGCTATTTTGCTAAATAAAGTGAAAAAGTAGTGTGTATACTTTTGGAAAGGTAGTGGAGGTAGTAGATGAAAAATAAATGGTTTATAAAGTGGCTTGGATATGTAAAAGTACGAATTGAAGGTAGAGGAGCAGAACGGTTCGTTAACGAATGTGTACGTAGAAAATTATTAGTTTGGGATGTTAAGAAGATTGCTGATGAAACGTTAGTTTTTTGTATGTTATTACGAGATGTGAAGAAAATAAAACCAATTTATAGAAAAAATGAATGTAAGCTATATTTTATTGGGCGTTACGGTTTTCCTTTTTTAAATAAGCGTCTAATTAAAAATAGTGGATTCTTAATTGGTTTTTTAATTTTCTTTTTTGGCATGATTGCATTATCAAATATGGTTTGGAAAATTGAAATTACAGGAGCGAAACCTGAAACAGAATATATATTGATGAAAGAATTGGACAAAATGGGTATTAAAAAAGGGAAATTACAATTCCAAATGCCTAATGTAGAAGATGTACAGCGTCATTTGACAGACAATATTAATGCGATTACTTGGGCGGGACTAGAAATAAGAGGGACGACATATCATTTTAAAATTGTTGAAAAGAATGAGCCGGAAAAAGAAAAGGAACAAAGGCCGCAAAATTTAGTAGCAAAAAAAGAAGCGATTGTTACAAAAACATTTGTTGAAGTAGGAAAACCAGTAGTCTTGAAAAATGACCATGTCGAAAAAGGACAGCTTCTCGTATCAGGGATATACGGTAATGAGGAGAGTCCGACGATTGTTTCGGCGAAAGGTATTGTATATGGAGAAACGTGGTACACATCTGAGGTGAATGTACCATTGAAGACACAATTTCAAGTATATACTGGCAATGCATATAATGAACATTACCTTTCATTTGGGAGTGCGAAAATAAAAATATGGGGATTTCAACATGATAAGTATAAACGCTCTCGTACTGAAAGTGTAAAACACGATGTGAAACTATTTGGTTTTACACTGCCAATCGCGTACGAAAAAAATATCGTGCGAGAAGAGGAAGAAGCGAATCGGGAATATACAGAAAAACAGGCAATGAAAGTAGCGAAAGAAATGGCTGAAAAAGAACTAAAGAAAAAATTGGATGAACATGCTATGATTGTAAGTGATAAGATTTTGAGTAAACAGGTTGAGGCGGATCAACTAAAAGTCACATTGCATTATACTGTGATCGAAAATATTGCAGAGCCACAACCAATATCCGAATCCGATATTCAAGGAGACTGAGTAATGGCAGAACAATTAGTAGAAATGAACCAACAATTGGAAAATACTAACGAAGCAATCGCTCTTTTTGGAGTCAATGATGCTCATTTGAAAGTAATTGAACGAGAACTGAATGTATCGATTATAACTAGAGGTGAAACTGTTCATGCATCTGGAGCAGTTGAAACTGTGACACTCGTAGAAAAAATCTTACAGCAATTACTTGTTGTTATTCGAAAAGGTGTATCAATTACAGAAAGAGATGTTGCGTATGCAATTCAGCTCGCACGACAAGGGAAAATTGCTCAATTTGAAGAGTTATATGAAGAAGAAATCTTTAAAACGGCAAAAGGTAAATCCATTCGTGTAAAAACAATGGGACAAAGAAGATATATTCATGCAATGAAGAAAAATGATGTTGTATTTGGAATAGGACCTGCTGGGACTGGGAAAACATACTTAGCTGTAGTGATGGCTGTGAGAGCTCTAAAACAAGGGTATGTAAAGAAAATCATTTTAACGAGACCGGCTGTAGAAGCTGGAGAAAGTTTAGGGTTTTTACCAGGTGATTTAAAAGAGAAAGTAGATCCATATTTACGTCCATTGTATGATGCGTTGCACGATATTCTTGGACAAGAATATACACAGCGTATGATGGAGCGGGGGGTAATTGAAATCGCGCCTCTAGCTTATATGAGAGGGCGTACGCTCGATGATTCATTTGTTATTTTAGATGAAGCGCAAAATACAACGGGTGCACAAATAAAAATGTTTTTAACTAGATTAGGTTTTAGTTCTAAAATGGTTATTACGGGAGACCCTTCACAAGTAGACTTGCCAAAAGGGGTAAAATCAGGGCTTTCGCTAGCTTCTAACATTTTATCTGGTGTATCAGGTCTTTCGTTCATTACATTAGAACAAACGGACGTTGTGAGGCATCCGCTGGTGCAACGTATTATTGAGGCATATGATAAAATGGAATGATCCTATTTGTCAGGATCATTTCTTTTTGTATTAAGGTTGGCGAATGGCATATTTTTTACTATCATAAAAGATAAGAGAAATAAACGATAGGTACTGGTGTATCAAAATGTTGTCTAAAAGTATCGTTGGCTAGAAGAAATGAAAGCTTTAAATAGTTTCACTTTATTTCTGGAGAGGAGAAGGTATTGAAATCATGTTAAGAGCTCAAGAAATTTCTAAGTGGTTTCGTAATTTACAACATTCGAAAAAACTAAGTTGGATTTCTTACGTTTTGTTAGGAGCAGTGCTGTTTTTTGCACTTATGAATAATGTAAAACCAGAGCAATTAGATGTTGATATGTATTCTATTGCGAAAAAAACAATTCATTCTCCTATTAAAATTGAAGATAAGGTTATAACGGACAGGAAAAAACAAGAGGCTGCTCAAAAAGTTGGGGATCAATATACATATAGAAGTGAATATAAACAAAATAGAGTAGATATTGTAAATGATGTTTTTGCTAAGGTAAATGAAGTAATTCAGGAGATGAAAGCTGCTGGACCTGAAGAGCAAAAAAAGATGACCGATGCAAATAAATTAGAAAAGTTGAAGAAGAAGTTACCATCTAATTTCACAAAGGAATTATCTGATGAGAATTTACTGTACTTTATTAATGCAGAACCAGATCAATTAGAATTAGCAAAGAACGCGGCTCTAACGTCTGTTAGTGTAATTATGGGTGGAAATATTAAAATGTCCGAAGAAATAGCGGCAAAAGAGCGATTTGTTAATGAAATGAAAAGCCTCAATGTGAATAGTGGATTGAAGGAAGCTGTGAATGCGCTAGGATCATATGCGATTACAGCAAATTATTTTTATGATCCGGCTGTAACGAAAGAGAAGAAGAAAGCGGAAGAAGATTTAGTTCCGCCTGTTTATATTCTTCAAGGACAAGTTATTGTTAGAGAAGGTGAAACAATTTCAAGTGATATGTATAATCAGTTGAAATTAGTCGGTTTATTAGAGAAAGGCAATAGTTTTCAGCCTTATGTTGGATTAGCGGTGCTCATTGGTGTGTTACTGTACTTTATGCATAAGCAGTTTGAAGTATTTTTACAGCGCAAAAGAGAAGATAGACCGTATATTTTAGCGTATATTACAATTTTGTCTATCACGATTGTTTTAATGAAAACGATTAGTTTATTTCAAAAGCTTGAATATGCAGGAATTGCGTATGTTGTCCCAGTTGCGATGGGAACAATACTTGTAAAACTAATGATTGGCGATCGATTTGTATTTTTGACAAGTATGATTTTTTCTGTGTGCGGAAGTATTATGTTTAATGAAGGAGTAACAAGTACACTGAATTATAGCGTAGGTATTTATGTGCTATTAAGTTCATTATCAGTAAGCATTTTCTTAAGAGAAAAAAATCGTCGTACGATGATTTTGCAAGCTGGTATACTTGTTTCTATCTTGAATGTAGTCGTCTTAGCGGCGTTATTATTATTACGTAATGGGAATTTTTCACCTCTTGAAATTGGAACGCAATTATTGATGGCTTCCGTTTCAGGGATTATCTCATCCGTTTTAGCGATGGGGATATTACCATATTTAGAGAGTGGACTTGGAATTGTATCGAGCATGAAGCTTATGGAACTATCGAGTCCAAATCATCCGCTTTTGCGTAGAATTTTGTTAGAAGCACCAGGAACATATCACCACAGTGTAATGGTAGCGAATCTTTCTGAGGCTGCTTGTGAAGCGGTTGGAGCAAATGGTGTATTAGCACGTGTAGGGGCGTATTATCATGATGTAGGAAAAACAGTACAACCGCAATTCTTTATTGAAAATCAGATGGGAATTGAAAATCCACATGATAAATTAGATCCTGTGACGAGTAAAGATATTATCATTGCTCATGTAACAGATGGAGTCAGGATGCTCGAAGAATACCATATTCCGCAAGAAATTATCGATATTGCTGGACAACACCATGGTACAACGTTGCTTAAATATTTTTATTATAAGGCGATTAAAGAAGATAAAGAGAAATATACAGAAGAGATGTTCCGCTATCCAGGATCAAAAGCAACTTCTAAAGAGTCGGCAATTGTTGGTATTGCTGATAGTGTTGAGGCGGCGGTACGTTCTATGAATCACCCAACGCCAGATCAAATTAATAATTTAGTACAAAGTATTATTAAAGATCGCCTGCAAGATGGGCAATTTAGTGAATGTGATTTGACGTTTAAGGAACTACAAATCGTTGGAAAAACGTTATGTGAAACGTTAAATGGTATTTTCCATTCGCGTATTACATATCCGGAACCACCGGAAGAGAAGGAGAAAGAATGAGTTTATTAATTGATTTCATTGATGAAACAGAAGAAGTGAAAGAAGAATATGTGAATTTAATTCGTGAGATATTAGAAAAAGCAGCTCAAATGGAAAAAATAGAGGATGGTGCGGAGTTATCAGTGACATTTGTAGATAATGAACGCATTCGCGAGATTAATCGTGATTACCGAGATAAGGATCAGCCTACGGATGTCATTTCCTTTGCTATGGAAGAAATGGGAGAAGGAGAAATGGAAATTGTAGGTGCAGAGATGCCTCGTATGTTGGGTGACCTTATTATTTCTATTCCGAGAGCGAAAGAACAAGCTGAAGAGTATGGACATTCTTTTGATCGTGAACTTGGCTTTTTAGCGTTACATGGCTTTTTACATTTACTTGGTTATGACCACATGACAGAAGAGGATGAAAAAGAAATGTTTGGAAGACAAAAAGAAATTTTAGAGGCATTTGGATTAGGTCGATGAAAAAAGGAAAACTTATAAATAGTTTTGGATATGCTATAGCAGGTATATTCTTTTGTCTTCGTCATGAACGAAATATGAAAATTCATTATTTAGCCGCAGTCATTGTTATATGCTGCGGCTTTTATTTCCATATTACGAAAGTAGAGTGGATGGTATTACTTATTGTAATAGGAATTGTAATGAGTTTAGAGATGGTAAATACAGCTGTGGAAAAAACAGTAGATTTGGCGACTACCGATATACATCCGTTTGCGAAAATTGCAAAGGATGTCGCAGCCGGAGCGGTTTTATTGTTTGCGATAATAGCCGTTATAATTGGTGCTATTATCTTTTTGCCGTATGTGGTATAGTTGCATTCCAAAGCTTTTATTGAGCTTTGGAAGTGCCGTAAAGGCCTTTAATCAGAGAGTGTATCTATTCACAGCTGTGGACAGGAAGGATGCGGGAATATGAATAGTAAACAATTAATTCAAGAAGCAATCGAAGCGCGTAAACAAGCGTACGTACCATATTCTAAATTTCAAGTAGGTGCAGCATTATTAACACAGGATGGAAAAGTATATCGTGGATGTAATGTTGAGAATGCATCATATGGCCTATGTAACTGTGCAGAAAGAACAGCTTTATTTAAGGCGGTTTCTGAAGGCGATAAAGAGTTTGTAGCTATCGCGATTGTGGCGGATACAAAGCGTCCAGTACCTCCTTGTGGAGCATGTCGACAAGTTATGGTAGAATTATGTAAACAGGATACGAAAGTATACCTATCAAATTTACATGGTGACGTTCAAGAGACGACAGTCGGAGAATTGTTGCCAGGAGCATTTTTAGCGGAGGATTTACATGAATAGAAAAGGTTATAAATCAGGTTTTGTCTCTATTATTGGCAGACCGAATGTTGGAAAATCTACATTTTTAAATCGTATTATCGGCCAGAAAATTGCCATTATGAGTGACAAGCCACAAACAACTCGTAATAAAATTCAAGGCGTATATACAGAAAATGATTCACAAGTAATTTTCATTGATACACCAGGAATACATAAACCTAAACATAAATTAGGCGACTTCATGGTGAAGATGGCTCAAACGACATTAAAAGAAGTTGATATTGTTCTGTTTATGGTCAATGCAGTTGAAGGATTTGGTCGTGGTGAAGAATTTATCATTGAGAAATTAAAAGAAACGAAACAACCAGTATTTTTAGTAATTAATAAAATCGACCAACTTCATCCAGAGCAATTATTAGAGTTAATCGATCAATACCGCAAACTATATGAGTTTGCAGAGATTGTACCAATTTCTGCATTAGACGGTAATAATGTGGACGCTTTAATTGGAACGATTAAAAAGTATTTACCAGAAGGACCACAGTACTATCCAGATAATCAAGTAACGGATCATCCAGAGAGATTTATTATTTCAGAGCTTATTCGTGAGAAAGTACTACATTTAACACGTGAAGAAGTGCCGCATTCTGTGGCTGTTGTTATCGATGCAATTCAAAAACGCGAAGGCGGTGCAGTTTATATCAATGCAACGATTGTTGTGGAACGTCCGTCGCAAAAAGGGATTATTATCGGAAAACAAGGGAAGATGTTAAAAGAAGTTGGTAAGCGAGCTCGTTTTGATATTGAAGCATTGCTCGGTTCAAAAGTATTTTTAGAAGTATGGGTAAAAGTGCAAAAAGATTGGCGTAATAAAATGTCTCAGCTTCGTGACCTTGGTTTCCGCGAAGACGAGTACTAAAATAGAGTAAAGCTGTAATCAGCGGATGTTTTGTTCATCCGCTGATTATTGGTTTTTATGAGTTTTGATAAATTAGGAAAAATTTTTCTCACATGAAAATGGACAAAATGGGTCAATTTAATAACAACAAAGGAAATTGGTTTATAGGCTACGCTTATTGAGAAAGGTGGATTCTTATGCTAGATTTTACCTGGAAGTTTTTCTCCAAAACAGGAAGCATTGAAACGTACTTGCTTTTGAAAGAAATGGAAAAAGACGTAAACGATGAGATGGATCAACATGAAGAGGAGCTAGCGCATCTAGACTCTCCAATTTCTTGACCCGTTTTGTTCAAACCTTGGATGGTGACGAACATGTTTCAAAAAGTTGAGGGCATCGTTATCCGTACGACAGATTACGGAGAAACGAACAAGATTGTTACAATATTCTCAAGAGAATTGGGTAAGGTAAGTGCAATGGCAAGAGGAGCGAAAAAACCGAAAAGCCGGTTAGCGTCTGTTTCGCAACTTATGACACATGGTAATTTTCTTATTCAAATGGGATCTGGACTTGGAACTTTACAACAAGGCGAGATTATTTCAACTATGAAAGAAATTCGCGAGGATATATTTTTAACTGCTTATGCATCATTTATTGTTGAGTTAACTGATAAAGCAACAGAAGATAAAAAACATAATCCATATTTATTTGAAATGTTATATCAAACGTTGCATTATATGTGTGAGGGTGTTGATTCAGAAGTATTATCATTAATTTATCAAACGAAAATGCTTCCGGTATTAGGGATGCGCCCGTATTTTGATACATGTGCGATTTGTCATCAAGAAACAGATTTTGTCGCCTTCTCTGTCCGGGAAGGCGGTTTTCTGTGCTCGCGTCATGCTGAGCAAGACCAGTATCGTATACCAGTGGGGGAAGCTGTTCATAAATTATTACGTCTTTTCTACCACTTCGATTTACATAGACTTGGCAATGTATCAGTGAAGGATAGCACAAAAAAACAAATGCGTTTAGTATTGAATACATATTATGATGAATATTGCGGGATTTATTTGAAATCAAGACGTTTCTTAGAACAACTTGATAAGTTTCAAATATAATTTGGGGCCGTATACGGTCCTTTTTACATCCTATCTTTTTCGAATAGCATATTTAGTATATAATATTTAAGAGATAGTATAACTTTTTTCGTTGTGCATTGAAGGTGGTGATTATCATAGAGCTGAATAAACGGCAAGAACATATCATTCAGATTGTAAAAGATCACGGTCCTATTACAGGGGAGTCAATTGCTGCGCAATTAGGATTAACACGTGCAACGCTAAGACCAGACTTAGCAATTTTAACGATGGCTGGTTATTTAGAAGCGCGTCCACGCGTAGGTTATTTTTATACGGGTAAAACTGGGGGACAGCTATTATCTGAAGCTGTTAAGAAAATTAAAGTACAAGATTATCAATCTAGACCAGCTGTAATTGATAAAAATGTATCAGTATACGATGCGATTTGTACGATGTTTTTAGAGGACGTAGGTACATTATTCGTTGTAGATCAATCGACTTTATTAGTTGGCGTTGTATCTCGTAAAGATTTATTACGAGCTAGCCTAGGAAAGCAGGATTTAACCTCTCTTCCGGTTAATATTATCATGACAAGGATGCCAAACATTGCGATGTGTCGTAGAGAAGATTCTTTGTATGATATTGCGATGGAATTAATAGAAAGACAGATTGATGCGATGCCAGTTGTAAAAGATACGAAACAAGGTTTAGAAGTGATTGGACGAATTACAAAAACAAATATTACACGTGCGTTTGTAAACTTAGTAAATAACGAATAAGTGTAATTTGTTTAAAGTGAGGTAATGTAATGGATAATAAAATCGTATATGTCGTATCTGACTCTGTTGGAGAAACGGCTGATTTGGTTGTTCGAGCAGCGATGGGTCAATTCCCATTCGCTCCTGATATTAGACGTGTACCGTATGTAGAAGATACAGGGACATTAAAAGAAGTGATTTCAATTGCTAAGAGCAATCAAGCGCTTATTTGTTTCACGTTAGTAAAGCCTGACATGCGCCAGTATTTAGTGACAGAGGCTGCGAAAGAAGGCGTAGAGGCATATGATATTATCGGGCCTCTTATTGATCAAATTGAAGAAATTACAGGGCAAGTACCAAGATATGAGCCGGGTGTTGTTCGTAGATTAGATGAAGAATACTTTAAAAAGATTGAAGCGATTGAGTTTGCTGTAAAGTATGATGATGGTAGAGACGCACGTGGTATTTTAAAAGCAGATATCGTGTTGATTGGGATTTCGCGCACATCAAAAACACCACTTTCTCAATATTTAGCTCATAACAAACGTTTGAAAGTTGCCAATGTACCGCTCGTACCAGAAGTAGATCCGCCTGAAGAATTATATCAAGTGGCTAAAGAAAAATGCTTCGGTTTGAAAATTACGCCAGATAAGTTGAATCATATTCGAAAAGAGCGATTGAAATCACTTGGACTAAGTGACGGTGCAACATATGCCAATATTAATCGTATTAAAGAAGAAATTGATCACTTTGAGAATGTAGTTAGTAAAATAAATTGTCAAGTAATTGATGTATCGAATAAAGCGATTGAAGAAACAGCCAACATTATTGTGAATGCAGTGCAAAACCAAAAAATGTTTTAGCACATTTACCAAAGGTGAATGTGCTTTTTTCGCTCGTGAGAAATACAATGCCTGTTGATTTCGTAATAGATTATAGTGGAGTGGTTATACTTATATTCTTCTGTCTTTTTATTATGCTAAAGGCAGGGTTTTGTTATCCTGAAATAGAAGATGAAAAAATAAAGGGATATGTAGCGCAGTTGAAGAAAATATATTATAATAAAAAATTGTGATAAAAACCTATATTTTACGTTTAGACTTTAATTTTTCAGAATAAACTAGGGATAGGATTTATGAAAAGACATGTAATTACGTTAAATCGACAAAATCTATACAAGAAAACGCACATTATGGAAGGATTCGCAGAAGGGATGTAGAATACAGAAATATGCAAAACATCAATATCGTATTAGTTGATGCAGATGCATATCCTGTGAATGCTGAAAATTGTGCAAGTTGGAACGAAAGTTCATGTCGAAATTTTGTTTGTCACATCGTATGCTCATCGATGAAGGAAGTAGCAAGAAAAATTGGATCCATGTAGATGCTGAATAAGCTAAAGTTGATTTTTTATATGTATCAACGTGCAAAAGAAACAGATCTCGTGATCACATAGGATATGGTGCTTGCTAGTCTTCTTGTAAAAAAGTGTATATGTATTGTCTCCAGGAGGTACATTTGTAACAGATGAGCAAATGGATACAATTTTATATAGTAGGTACGTATCTGCGAAAGTACGCAGAAAAGGGTCTACAAAATCGTTTGATAACGTGATCGACAACACTTTCTAATAAGTTTAGAAAAAATATTGTCGAATTATAAAGGAATTTTTTAATTTATATCGAATACAAAATACGACACGGAGATGGATTTATGGGGAACAGAATTCCCGAAGAAGTTGTTGAACAGATTCGGACGTCATCGGATATTGTAGAAGTGATTGGTGAATACGTTCAACTTAGAAAACAGGGACGTAACTATTTCGGCCTTTGTCCATTTCATGGTGAGAATTCTCCTTCATTCTCTGTTTCATCGGATAAGCAAATTTTTCATTGCTTCGGATGTGGAGAAGGTGGAAATGTATTTTCCTTTCTAATGAAAATGGAAGGATTGGCTTTTACCGAGGCTGTTCAAAAGCTAGGTGAAAGAAATGGAATTGCGGTTGCAGAGTATACATCAGGGCAAGGACAACAAGAAGATATATCTGATGACACTGTCATCATGCAACAGGCTCATGAACTTTTGAAAAAGTATTATCATCATTTATTAGTAAATACAGAAGAAGGAAATGAAGCACTTTCGTATTTATTAAAACGTGGTATTACGAAAGAGATGATTGAGAAGTTTGAAATTGGTTATGCATCACCTGCTTGGGATGCAGCAACGAAAATTTTACAAAAAAGAGGTTTATCGCTGTCTAGTATGGAACAAGCTGGCCTTCTCATAAGAAGCGAGAAGGATGGTAGTCATTATGATCGCTTCCGTGGAAGGGTTATGTTTCCAATCTATACGTTACAAGGTAAAGTGATAGCGTTTAGTGGAAGGGCGCTAGGAGATGATACTCCGAAATATTTAAATAGCCCTGAAACACCGATTTTTCATAAAAGTAAATTGTTGTATAACTTCCACCAAGCGAGGCCGTTTATTAGAAAACGTGGGCAAGTGGTCCTTTTTGAAGGGTATGCCGATGTACTAGCTGCGGTAAAAAGTGGTGTGGAAGAAGCTGTTGCGACAATGGGAACAGCTTTAACTGAAGAACAAGCAAAACTTCTGCGACGTAACGTTGAAACTGTTGTTCTTTGCTATGATGGTGATAAAGCAGGGCGAGAAGCAACGATGAAAGCAGGGCAATTATTGCTAAAAGTTGGTTGCCAAGTTAAAGTTACATCCTTGCCAGATAAGCTTGACCCTGATGAATATGTGCAACAATATGGGACAACTGCTTTTGAAAATCTTGTGAAATCAAGTATAAGTTTTGTTGGTTTTAAAATAAATTATTTGCGTTTAGGGAAAAATTTGCAAGATGAGTCTGGCAAAGAAGAATATGTGAAAAATGTTTTAAAAGAGTTATCGTTGCTACAGGATGCGATGCAGGCAGAATCATATTTGAAGTCATTATCGCAAGAATTTTCGTATTCAATGGAAACGCTTTTGAATCAATTGCACCAATATCGCAAAGAACAAAAGGTACAGCAAAAACAAGTAAAGCAGGTTTCTAAGCCGTCTCAAATTGTTCAAACAAAACCGAAGTTAACAGGTTTTGAAAGGGCAGAAAGAGAAATTATTTACCATATGTTGCAAAGTCCAGAAGTGGCTGTTCGTATGGAATCCCACATAGAAGATTTTCACACAGAAGAACATAAAGGGATTTTATATGAACTATACGCATATTATGAAAAGGGAAATGAACCTTCAGTCGGAACATTTTTAAGTTGGCTCTCTGATGAGAAGTTGAAAAATATTATCACTGATATTTCGACGGATGAATTTATTAATCCAGAATACACAGAAGAAGTGTTGCAAGGCCATTTGGAGACGCTTAGACGTCATCAAGAAAAACTTGAAAAGACGGAAATCATCTTTAAGATAAAACAAATGGAAAAAACAGATCCTGTAGAGGCTGCTAAATATTATGTAGCATATTTACAAAATCAAAAGGCGAGAAAATAGCTTTTTTGATAAATTTTTAGTATAATGAATGTTTGTATCTCGCGTAAGGAGGGGAACAGATGGCTGACAAACCAGCTCGTTCTAAACAAATTGAAACTGAAATGACCCTTGAGCAAGTGAAAGAACAACTCACTGAGCTCGGAAAAAAACGTGGCGTTCTTACATATGAAGAGATTGCAGAACGCATGAATGGATTTGAAATTGAATCCGATCAAATGGATGAATACTACGAATATTTAGGTGAACAAGGGATTGACTTAGTTGGTGACAATGACAACGAAGAAGGTCCTAATAATCGCCAAATTTCAAAAACAGAAGAAGAATTCGACCTTAATGATTTAAGTGTACCGCCTGGGGTTAAAATCAATGATCCTGTTCGTATGTATTTAAAAGAAATTGGTCGTGTAGATTTACTATCTGCAGAAGAAGAAATTCGACTTGCAACGCGTATTGAAGATGGCGATGAAGAAGCGAAACGTCGTCTTGCAGAAGCAAACTTACGTCTTGTAGTAAGTATTGCAAAGCGCTACGTGGGCCGTGGTATGCTTTTCTTAGACTTAATCCAAGAAGGGAATATGGGTCTAATTAAAGCGGTTGAAAAGTTCGATTATCGTAAAGGTTTCAAATTTAGTACGTATGCAACTTGGTGGATTCGTCAAGCGATTACACGTGCGATTGCAGACCAAGCACGAACAATTCGTATCCCAGTTCATATGGTTGAAACGATCAATAAGTTAATTCGTGTACAACGTCAATTATTACAAGATTTAGGACGCGAACCATCTCCTGAAGAGATTGGTGAAGAAATGGATCTTGCTCCAGAAAAAGTACGCGAAATCTTAAAAATTGCACAGGAGCCAGTTTCTCTTGAAACACCAATTGGTGAAGAGGATGACTCCCATTTAGGTGACTTCATTGAAGACCAAGAAGCAACATCGCCTGCGGACCATGCAGCGTATGAATTGCTAAAAGAACAGTTAGAAGATGTGTTAGATACACTAACAGATCGTGAAGAAAATGTTCTGCGTCTTCGCTTTGGTTTAGATGATGGACGAACTCGTACGCTTGAAGAAGTTGGGAAAGTATTCGGCGTAACGAGAGAACGTATCCGTCAAATTGAAGCAAAAGCACTTCGTAAATTAAGACATCCAAGTCGTAGTAAGCGTCTTAAGGATTTCTTAGAATAGGCTACCTTTAAGTTTACTTCACCTTTGTGAAGTAAACTTTTTTATTTTGTTAATTTTTGTTAAACTTTAGCTGTCAGTAACGATTACAATTTCTTGTAATTTATTTTACAGAATTGTCTTTTGATTTGCAAATGCTCATTTTTCGATTTTTCGATTAATTTTGTTTATTCTATACAAAAATATATGTAGAAAAGTGAAAAATATGATGAGAAACGTTAATAATTATCGAAATAATAAGCGATATAACAATAAAAAACAATAAACTGAATTTATGGAATATTTTTAACGATTAGTAGTTTACTCTTTTCTGATAGAGCGTTTTCAAGTACAATGGAAATGACTGAATCATCTAACTATTTAGGGGTATAGAGGGGGGAGAAGAGATATGAAACGTAATCCGCTGATTCCGTTCGCTCTTATTGCAGCATTAGGTATTATCGTTATGTTTGTATTTTCATTTCAGGGGCTAAATAAATCTAAAGAGTTAGCTGATGCAAAAAATGGTGGGAAGCCAGCGCAAACAGCATCGAAGCCAGAGGATATTGTGAAGCAAAGCTGTACGAGCTGCCACGGTGACCAGTTACAAGGGGCAGTAGGGCCTAATTTACAAAAGATTGGTGGGAAACTTTCAAAAGATGAAATTAAAGAAATTCTTTCGAAAGGAAAAGGAAATATGCCACCAAATATAGTTCCAGCTGATCAAGCGGCTAAAGTAGCTGATTGGTTGTCGAAGAAAAAATAAAGTTCCGTATGACAAGCCTTTTGCTTATGCAAAGGGCTTGTTTTTCTATATTTTCTAAAATACGATGAATGATCGAGAAGTGAATTGTTGTTATGGGCTTGCAACAACTACTATAAATTCATTATCATGGAGACAGACTGACAAGAGAAGGAGTAATGGAAATACATGAATGAAGTAAAGCTTTCAAAACGATTAGAAGAAGTTGTGCGTGAAATACCAGTAGGATCTACAGTTGCTGATATTGGATCGGATCATGCGTATTTACCGTGTTATACAATTATAAATAATATTGCTACAAAAGCAGTTGCAGGAGAGGTTGTAGATGGACCATTTCGCTCTGCACAAGCAACTGTAGCTGAAAGTGGCTTACAAGATAAAGTGGATGTGCGTAAAGGGAATGGATTAGCTGTTATCGCGCCAGGAGAAGTAGATGTAATTACGGTTGCCGGAATGGGCGGAGCGTTAATTCGTGACATTTTAGAAAGTGGTAAAGAAAAATTAGAAGGTGTAACGCGTTTAATTTTGCAGCCGAATATTGCAGCGCATCATATTCGTGAATGGTTTATTGAAAATGGGTGGGAACTTATCCATGAAAAAATCGTAAAAGAAGATGGGAAAATTTACGAGATCTTAGTAGGAGAGCGTGGAAACATTGCGATGCCTTACTCTGAAAATAAGCAGGCTGAATTGTTTATGGGTCCATTTTTAATAAAAGAAAAAGGTGAAGCTTTCGTTGAGAAATGGGAAGGAGAATTGAAAAACTTCCAAAATATTTTAAAACAGTTAGAACGTGCGGCTGATTCTGAAGAAACAAAAGCGAAGCGTGCGGAAGTAGAAGCGAAAATGAAAATGATAGGGGAGGTTTTATCATGAGTAAAATTCCAAACGGCCATGAAATTATTTCTTTATTTGAAAGTATGTATCCGAAGCATTTGGCAATGGAAGGAGATAAGATTGGCCTGCAGATTGGAGCGCTTAATAAACCTGTACAGCACGTATTGATTACGTTAGATGTAACGGAAGAAGTTGTGGAGGAAGCAATTCAATTAGGAGCGAATGTCATTATTGCGCATCATCCTTTAATTTTTAATCCGTTAAAAGCGATTCATACAGATAAAGCGTATGGAAGAATTATTGAAACGTGTATTAAAAATGATATTGCCATTTATGCAGCACATACAAATGTGGATGTCGCTAAGGGTGGGGTAAATGATTTACTTGCTGAGGCGTTAGGATTGCAAAATACAGAAGTTCTGGCACCGACATATGCAGAAGAAATGAAAAAGGTTGTTGTGTTTGTGCCAGTAACTCATGCAGAAGAAGTACGGAAAGTATTAGGAGACGCAGGTGCTGGTCATATCGGCAATTATAGCCACTGTACGTTTAGTAGCGAGGGTACAGGTACGTTTGTACCTCAAGAGGGGACAAATCCTTATATCGGGGAAACTGGACAGTTAGAGCGCGTAGAAGAAGTGCGAATCGAAACGATTATTCCAGCTTCACTACAGCGAAAGGTGATTAAAGCAATGGTAACAGCACATCCATATGAAGAAGTAGCGTATGATGTGTATCCACTTGATAACAAAGGCGAAACGTTAGGTCTTGGGAAAATAGGATATTTACAAGAAGAAATGACACTTGGACAGTTTGCAGAACATGTAAAGAAATCATTAGATGTAAAGGGTGCACGAGTTGTTGGGAAATTAGATGATAAAGTGCGCAAAGTAGCTGTACTTGGTGGCGATGGTAATAAATACATCAATCAAGCTAAATTTAAGGGAGCGGATGTATATGTAACAGGTGACATGTATTATCATGTTGCTCATGATGCGATGATGCTCGGCTTAAATATAGTTGACCCAGGACATAACGTTGAAAAAGTAATGAAGCAAGGTGTGCAAAAGCAATTACAAGAAAAAGTGGATGCAAAGAAACTCAATGTACACATTCATGCTTCGCAATTACATACAGATCCATTTACATTTGTATAAGAAAAATAAAAACCGTTGCTCATATAGGCAACGGTTTTTATTATTGTTCTTTTTTCACTTTGACACGAGGTAATATTTTTTGTAACGGTACTTTTCGAACTCTCTCCCACGTAGCGGGATTCATTGGATCATATTGATCTAAGAAAGCGATAACTTCTTTCGTAATTGGAGTTGGAGTAGAAGCACCTGCTGTAACAGCTACGTTTTCTACACCTTGTAGCCACTCTAATTTAATCTCACTTACGTCTGCGACGCGGTATGCTTTCGTACCAGCGATTTCTTGTGATACTTGTGCTAAACGGTTTGAGTTGTTACTTTTCGGATCACCGACAACAATTGTTAAATCGGCAACATCAGCTTGTTTAGCGACCGCTTCTTGGCGAACTTGAGTTGCTAAACAAATTTCCTTATGGAATTCTGCTGTTGGGAATTTCTTCTGGATGTCCTCCATTAAATGCTGAACATCCCATTGGCTCATTGTCGTTTGGTTCGTAACTAAAATCTTATCCGTTGGAATTTCTAATGCTTTTAAATCATCAGCTCTTTCAATAAGATGAACGATATCAGGTGCGATACCAACTGCGCCTTCTGGTTCTGGATGATTTTTTTTGCCGATATAAATGACGTGGTAACCTTCAGCTTTCTTTGCTTCAATAAGGTCATGTGTTTTTGTAACATCTGGACAAGTGGCATCGATTGTCGTTAAACCTTTTTCTTTTGCACGTTGTTTAACTTCTGGAGAAACACCGTGTGCAGTGAAAATAACAGTACCAGATTCGATCTTATCTAAAATTTCTAACCGACTTGGACCGTCTAATGTAATGATGCCATCTTCTTCGAACGCATCTGTTACATGTTTGTTGTGAACAATCATACCTAAAATATAAATAGGTCTTGGTAATGATGTATCTAATGCGGCGTTACGTGCAATAACCATCGCGTCCACAACACCGTAGCAATAACCACGAGGGGAAATTTTAACAATTTTCATATGAGTAATCCTCTCCTTCTAAACAAGGGATACTTTTGTGCATAGTCTTTTACATTATAAAGGAGGAGTGGATAGAAAACAAAGGATTGTTACACATATAGTTTTGGTTTTGTTGCTATTTTTTGAACAGGCTCCTCTCGTAATTCTTTTTCTATGACTGGCTCAATCACTATTTTTTTTCTTTTTCTTTTTTTTTGTGGAGGAGGCGGAGTTGCTACCTCAACTTTTTCTGCTACATCTTCAGCTTGATCTTTAGTTTGATTTTCTTCCGTACTTTTTCCGGAGGTGAGGATTTTAACAATGCTTGGTAGGTTACGCATAATAGGACCGTACTGTTCGACAACAGGACTTACAGATTGAACGACTTGTGATACTTTTTCGATATTGTTTATCATATTAGTTGGATTCGAAATTAAATTCGCAAAAAAGCTGCCAATGCCGCTACTGGATGCTGCTGTAGTTGCTGCACCGCCGCGCGTTTCATTTGATTCATACATTTGAGGGGGAATCATTTGCTCTGGATGCCGCTGCATGTATGGTTGATATTGTTGTGAGTATTGCTGCGGGTATTGTTGTTGGTATTGGTATTGTTGTTGATATTGTGGCGGCGGTTGCTGGTGCATCATTGGCGGCGGTCCTTCCATTTGTCGATAAGGTGGAACCATTTGCATGAAAGGCTCGGTGGGATCATTTTTTTTAAAGAGTTTAGCAAGGAACCCTTTCTTTTTTTGTGCCATCGGTGGTAGTTGTGGAATTGGATATGGTGTATAAGGTTGCTGTCCTGGATTCGGATACATTTGCCTTGTGGGGGATTTTGGAAACATGTGAGAAATCCTCCTTTCTTCAGTTAGGTATATACACATACAATATGCAATAAGAGGGAAGAAGGTTAGTTTTTGAAGGAAAAACCTAAACTAAAGATGGATTTTACTTGTAGATTTCGATATAATGTAGACTTGACTGATTTGTGCGCGCAGTAGAAATTTAGAAAGAAGGTGTAACTTATGACACAACAAACTTTTACACAGTATGATTTTAAACCATTTTTAATAGATGCAGTTCGTGAACTACGCTTTACAGAGCCGACAGGAATTCAAAAGAAAATTTTCCCGGTTGTGAAAAAAGGTGTAAGTGTAATTGGACAATCCCAAACAGGTTCTGGGAAAACACATGCATACTTACTTCCTACATTGAACAGAATTAATGCAAGTCGTGAAGAAGTACAACTTGTTATTACAGCGCCTACTCGTGAGTTAGCACAACAAATTTACGAAGAAATCGTGAAATTAACAAAGTTCTGTGCGGAAGATCAAATGATTACAGCACGTTGTTTAATTGGTGGAACTGATAAACAACGATCAATTGAAAAGTTGAAAAAACAACCTCATATTGTAGTTGGAACACCAGGACGTATTAAAGATTTAGTAGAAGAGCAAGCGCTATTTGTTCATAAAGCAAATACGATTATTGTCGATGAAGCAGACTTAATGCTTGATATGGGATTCATTCATGATGTAGACAAAATTGCAGCACGCATGCCTAGAAACTTACAAATGTTAGTTTTCTCTGCAACAATTCCTCAAAAACTAAAACCGTTTCTGAAGAAATATATGGAGAATCCAGAGCATATTCATATCAATCCAAAACAAGTTGCGGCAGGGAATATTGAACATTATTTAGTACCTTCTAAACATCGTAACAAAATTGATTTAGTGAACAAAATGTTGCTACAATTTAAACCATATTTAGCAGTTGTTTTCACGAATACGAAGAAGATGGCGGATCAGGTTGCTGACGGATTAATGGAACGTGGCTTAAAAGTTGGACGAATTCACGGAGATTTATCGCCGCGTGATCGTAAAAAAATGATGAAACAAATTCGTGACCTTGAATTCCAATATATTGTTGCAACTGATTTAGCAGCACGTGGTATTGATATTGAAGGAATTAGTCATGTTATTAACTACGAACTTCCATCGGACTTAGATTTCTTCGTTCACCGCGTTGGAAGAACAGCACGTGCAGGGCATTCAGGTATTGCAGTGACGATTTATGATCCAGCAAACGAAGAAGCGTTAGATAGTTTAGAAAAACAACGTCATATTGAATTCAAGCATGTAGATTTACGCGGAGATGAGTGGGCGGATTTAGGTGAACGTCGTCGTCGTAAGAGCCGTAAGAAACCAAATGATGAACTTGACGTTATGGCAACAAAAGTTATTAAAAAGCCGAAAAAAGTAAAACCAAACTATAAACGTAAACTTGCAACAGAACGTGACAAAGTGAAGAAAAAATATAGCAATAAAAAAAGATAAGGGGAGCCCCCTTATCTTTTTTTATCCCGCTTTAATGGGCGGTAAGACCCCCACCTCAAAATTCAGCGAAAGCAAAGAAGTTAGGTGGGGGGGCGGGCTGCCCATAAAAGTCCGATTGGTGAGGGCTAATAATC
>NZ_JAKUFT010000046.1:0-40949 GCF_022663605.1 Bacillus cereus group sp. BfR-BA-01379 | reverse complement strand
TGATGAAATTCCCCAAGGAAATAATGTCGTAAATAATGCGAATGTAACTGGAGATTTCCTTGTAAATCCAACAGAGCCACCGATTACTATAACAGTACCAAGTAATACTGTTATGACAGTGGTGAATTCTTCAGGGGTAAATGTAATGAAGAGTGTAAGCGCTACTGAAGCAGGAGTAGGAGATACGTTAACGTATACAGTTCGTATACAAAATAGTGGAACGGTAGCAGCGACAAATGTGTCATTCCTTGATCCAATTCCATCTGGAACAACGTTTGTAGCGAATAGTGTAACAATAAACGGGATATCTCAACCCGGTTTAAACCCAACAACTGGATTTCCACTTGCTAATATTCCAGTAGGAGGGATGGTAACAGTTACTTTTCAAGTGACGATCACGAGTGTACCACCAAATAGAGTTCTTCCGAATAATGCGAATGTAACTGCGGATTTCCAAGTAAGTCCTCTCCAGCCGCCAATTACAATTGTAACGATTAGTAATATTGTTGTGACGCGAGTGAATGTGGGATCACTTAATGTAATGAAGAGTGTAAATACAACACAAGCAGGAGTAGGAGATACGTTAACGTATACGATTCTTATTCAAAATACAGGAACTGTTCCTGCAACGAATATTATTTTTCAAGATCCAATTCCGTCGGGTACTGCGTTTGTAGCAAATAGTGTGACGATAAATGGATTTGTTCAACAAGGCGCGAATCCTATGGCTGGTTTCCCAGTACCAAATATTCCGGTCGGACAAACGGCTACGATTACGTTCCAAGTTACAGTGACAAGTGTTCCGAGCGGTGGAAATATAAGAAACCAATCGAACGTTACTGCAAGTTTTCTTATAAATCCTGCAAACCCTCCAATAACGACTGTTACGAATAGTAACTTTGTAGTGACGCAAGTAAATACAGCTCGATTAAATATACAAAAATCTTCATCTGTACAACAAGCTGCACTTGGAGAAACTTACACGTATTCCGTAGTCATTAGAAATAATGGAACGGTAACAGCGACGAATGTTTCCTTCATTGATCCAATTGCTCCAGAAACAACATTTGTAGCAAATAGTGTAACGATAAATGGAACGCCTCAACCTGGATTTGATCCAAATATAGGTTTTACGCTTCCTAATATCGCTGCTGGAACAGCATTGACTGTAACATTCCAAGTAACAGTAGTTGCACCATCCACGCGCGGAGCCGTACTAAACACGGCATCTGCTACAGCCACTTTTTTATTAAATCCTTTACAGCCCCCTGTAACAACGACAAATTCAAGTAATACGACAGTAGTTAGGATACCGTTACCGCCTCCTGGTGAAGTAACAGCAACAAAAACAGTAAATGTTGCCGCTGGTGCTGTTGGAGATGTATTAACTTATACAGTGTTAATAACAAATGTAGGAATTATCCCTGTTACAGATGTGCTCTTCCAAGATGTCATTCCAGAAGGGACGACGTTTGTTGACAATAGTGTAACGATAGGTGGAATGCAGCAACTCGGTTTAAATCCAGAAATAGGCTTTACAGTTAGTCCATTATTAAATGCTGGAACGAGTATTTCTGTGACGTTCCAAGTGACGATTACGGAAATTCCAGATAATGAAGTTATATTAAATGATGCTGACGTTACATTTACTTCACAACCGAATCCGCAGGAACCACCAATTACGGAAACGATATTAACGAATTTAGTCGTTACGACAATTAATATAGCTTCGATTTTTCCATTAAAACTAGTAGATAAAGAAGTAGCGACTGTAGGAGAAATATTAACGTATGATGTATTAATCTTTAATTTCGGTACAGTGCCAGCGACGAATGTTGAATTTATAGATACAACTTCCGCCGGTGTAGCATTTGTACCGGGAAGTGTGAGCATAAACGGTGTGCCGGCACCAGGATTAGATCCTTTCATTGGTTTTACAGTTCCAGATATCCCTGTAGATGATTTTGTACTTGTCACATATCAGGAAGTGGTTACGAGCATACCTGAGGGTGGAACGATTGTTAACTTTGTAGACGTTACAGCTACATTTGCTGTAAGTGAAACAGAGCCGCCAATTACAGAAACAACGACAAGTAATACGACATTAACAGAAATTAATGAACCTGGTTTAAATGTTTTAAAATCAGTAAGTCAGCCGGTTGTTGCAGTAGGCGATACAATCACATATACAACAGTAGTTCAAAATACAGGTACAGTAGTAGCGACAAATGTTCAATATAGTGATGTATTACCGTCCTCGATCACATTTGTACCAGATAGTGTAACGATAGATGGTGTGCTACAACCTGGATTCAATCCTAATAATGGATTCTCGCTTCCAGATATAAATCCAGGGGGAAGTGTAGAAGTCACATTCCAAGTAATCGTTGTTAGTGTTCCGTCAAACGGAACAATTGCCAATACGGCAAATGTAACAGGAAGCTTTGTATTAGTACCAGGAGAACCACCAGTTATAGTGAATCAGCCAAGTAACACAACACTTACAACAGTAAATAGAGGACGATTTACAGTTATTAAACAAGTAAATAGGGCTGCTACTCTTGTTGGAGATGTATTAACGTATACGGTTCAAATAACGAATACAGGAACAGTTACAGCTAGCAATGTTCAATTTATTGATACGATTTCAGCAGGAGCGTCATTTGTACCAAGTAGTGTAACGATAAATGGAATCCTACAACCAAATTTAAATCCGATCACTGGCTTTGGAGTTGGAGATATACTCGTTGGTGAAACGGTTATCGTGACGTTTCAGGCGACAGTTACAAACATTCCGTCATCAGGAACAATTACGAACGTTGCAAATATAACAGGAAGCTTTACTTTAGTACCAGGAGAGCCACCGGTTGTAGTAACAGAACCGAGTAATACGACGATAACTAGGGTAAATAGAGGACGGTTCAGTGTTATAAAATCTGTAAATAAAGAAGCGACACGTTTAGGAGATACGTTAACGTATAGTGTGCAAGTTACAAATACAGGAACGGTAGCTGCGACAAATGTTCAGTTTATTGATATTCCATCGCCTGATTTAGAATTTGTTCCAGGAAGTGTACAAATAAATGGGATTCCGCAAGTAGGTTTAGATCCTTTTGTAGGTTTTTCATTACCGGATCTTGCAGTAGGGGATAGTATATTAATTACATTTGAAGTAAATGTAATCGCAGTTCCACCTTCTAATAGTATTATGAATACAGCGAGAGTAACGGGTGATTTCGAATTGATTCCAGGAGAACCTCCGTTTACAATTACGAATTCAAGTAATACGACAGTCACACCAGTAAATAGAGGTAGTTTAGATATGCTGAAAGAAGTAGATCATCCAATTGTTGGAGTAGGAGAAACAGTAACGTATACAGTTCGTATATTAAATACCGGTACTGCTGATGCGATGAATGTTCAATTTATAGATGTGTTATCTCAGGAAGCTGATTTCGTCCCAAATAGTGTAACGATAAATGGAGTTTCACAGCCAGGGTTAAATCCACAGGCTGGATTTACGATACCAGACATTCCAGTCGGTGAGACGGCACTCGTAACATATGAAGCTACAATTACAAGTTTTCCAGATGGTGGTACAGTAGTAAACGTTGCTGGAGCGTTAGCTGAGTATATTTTAGTACCAGGAGAGCCGCCAGTTACAGTAATGGACACGAGTAATACTGTGATTGTAACGGTAAATACTGCAATTTTATTTGTTGCAAAAGGAGCAAACTTTGAAGTAGCGATGGTAGGAGATGTTGTCACTTACGGAATTGCTGTTATTAATGATAGTACAGTTCCAGTGACGAATATTGTTTTAACAGATATCATTGATCCGAATACGTTATTTATAAATGGCACAGTAACAGTAAACGATGTACCTTTTCCATTTGCTAATCCGAATACTGGTATTCCGTTAGGTAATTTTCAGCCAAATGATGCAGCAATTATTAATTTCCAAGTTGTAATAACAGGGGGGCAAATCAATAATTTAGTTACAAATACTGCTACAGCGAATGGATTTGCAACTGTGAATCCAAATGAACCGCCTGTAGTAGTTGAGGGCGATAGTAATACAGTTGTTATCCCGTTTATTCCTCAAAATGTCTCAACGACAGTCGTAAAAACGGCGGATCATCAAACAGCAACAATTGGAGATGTTATTACATTTACGACAGTTATTACAAATACAGGGGATACAGCGATACAAAATATTCGTTTTCAAGATATGTTAGATAGTAGTGTTCGATTTATTCCTGGAAGCGTAAGAGTAGATCTTGTTCCATCGCCAAATGTGAGCCCAGTGCAAGGATTTTTGATAGGAAGTTTAAATCCAGGTGAAGCACGCACAGTCTCGTTCCAAGTAGCAGTGGAGAGTGCACCAAGTGGTTCAGGAAATTATATAAATCAAGCGAGTATTCGCTTCGAACATCAAGTAGGTACAGTATTGCCGCCTGTTACACAAATAATAGAAAGTAATATTGTGGTCATACCGTTCGTTCCAACGATTGAACAAATTTGTGAAACGAACTTTAATTGTTTAGATAAAATTCCATTTCAATGTTCTCCGTGTAATCAGTTGCACGGACATAAGAAATAAAAACAAAAAGAGCATCCTAAAAGAATAGGATGCTCTTTTTATGTGTATTGATCATATAGATTCATTTTCGGACGAGGTAAAAAACTCGTTGATTTTGTTGGAAAGTAGAAATGGAATGGCCCCTTTTATAACAGAAATATCCCAATCCCACCATGCGAGATTCTCTAGTTTTTCAATCGTTTCTTGCGGGAAACGATATCGAACAAATTTTGCAGGATTACCAGCTACAATTGCATATGGTGGTACATCTTTTGTAACAACACTCTTTGCACCAATAATGGCCCCGTTACCAATTGTAACACCAGATAAAATGCAGGATTGATAACCAATCCATACATCATTGCCGACTACGATATCACCTTTTGAAGAAGGGTGACCAGTAATATGTGCTCCTTCATCAAAAAGTGCGTTAAATGGATAAGTCGTTATCCAGTCCGCGCGATGTTCACCACCAAGTATGAAAACGACTTCTTCTCCTAATGAGCAAAACTTACCTATTTTTAATTTTGTTTCATCATTCCAAGAAAAAATAGTTGGCCCTACTTTACTATAAGTATAATCACCAATATCATATTTATTATATTCAGGTTTTTGATTTAAATATAACATAACGAATTTAGCATCCTCTCTAAAGCAAGTAATGGATATGGAACATTATATGCAATATGGAATAAGTCGAACTGTGTTGTATGAATTGGTAATGCACAAAATTAGTACGCGCAAGGAATAAAAAAGGAGTGGAATAAATGATATACGAAATGGGGTTATATAATAAACCTTTTCAGTCAATTCAATCAGGAAAAAAAGTATATGAAATACGCCTATACGATACAAAACGTCAACCCATAAAACGAGGCGATCATATTGTATTTACGAACCTTACGACGACAGCGACTATTACTGTAAAAGTAACGGAAATAAAACGATACGAAAGCTTTAAATCAATGTACGAACAAATTGATAAAAAATTATTGGATTGTGAAAATGATAGTTTAGAGGAAATGCTAGAAAGTACATACAAAATATATACGAAAGAACAAGAAAAAAAGTGGGGAACAGTTGCGATTGGTATTGAGGTAATAAAATGATAAGAAATCGCGGCGCGGCTATCATTGTGCAGGAAGGGAAAATTGCTCTTATAAAACGTATTCGAGAAGATAAAGTGTACTATGTTTTTCCGGGCGGAGGAATTGAGGAAGATGAAACAGTTGAAGAGGCAACGAAGCGAGAGGTTTATGAAGAATTAGGAGTACATATAGAAGTGGGGCATCTTATTGCAAAGGTGGAGTATAAGGGTACGGAGTATTATTTTAATGCCCATATTATAGGTGGGATTTTCGGAAGTGGTAAAGCTGAAGAATTCAAACTGAAAGATAGAGGGATTTATATTCCTTTATGGCTGCCGATACACGAGTTGGAAAAAGTGAATATAAAACCGTATGACGTGATCGAAAGTATATTCAATCATTATAAAAAGTAAGGTCTGACAACATACAAAAAAAACCATTGACATAGCCTTCTGATTTAAGTATTGTATTCGAGTATGTTTATAATCAGGAGGTTTATATGAGCAATCAAACAACTACACATCATGTGAAAATGACAACAGCGGATCCATCTGGAATTGGCCTATTTGGATTAGCGATGGTAACACTTGTAGCATCATCTCAAAAGCTAGGCTTAACAGATGGCGTTTCTCTTGTATTACCATGGGCAATCTTTTTAGGAGGATTTGCACAAATCTTTGCCTGCATTCACGATGCAAAGCATAACAATACATTCGGTACAACAGCATTCGGTGCATACGGCCTATTTTGGTTAGGTGTTGGAATGACTTGGTTAATTCAACTTGGAGTATTTGGCGAGAAATTAGCACAAGCTGCAGATTCAAAACAGCTTGGGATAGCCTTTATCGGATATTTGATTTTCACAATCTTTATGACAATTGGTGCAATGGAAACACATAAAGTATTATTTATGATTTTCGTCCTTATTGATTTCTTATTTATAGGTCTTTCATTAAGTACTTTAGGTGTTATGCCGCATGCAATGCATAATTTAGCAGCATATTCAGAACTTCTTATTTCATTATTATCTTTCTATGGTTCAGCAGCAGCAGTGTTAAATACACACTTCGGAAAAGTTGTTTTACCAGTTGGAAAGCCGTTTGGTATTTTTAAAAAGTAATAAAAAGCACAGATGATTGTATAGTCATCTGTGCTTTTTTTGTATGAAGTAAACGGAAATAATAAAAAATATAATTGAAATTGATTCTCATTATTAATATAATGAGAATGAGAATCATTTATTGTAAGAGGGGGATGCCGAAGTGGCGAAAATTTTAATAGCTTATGCAAGTATGTCAGGAAATACAGAGAGTATTGCTGATTTAATTAAAGTTAGTTTAGATGCTTTTGATCATGAAGTAGTATTACAAGAAATGGAAGGCATGGATGCAGAAGAATTATTAGTCTATGATGGAATTATTTTAGGATCTTATACGTGGGGCGATGGTGAGCTACCATTTGAAGCGGAAGATTTCCATGATGACTTAGATAATATAGATTTATCAGGGAAAAAAGTAGCGGTATTCGGATCAGGAGATACGGCGTATGAACTGTTTTGTGAAGCGGTAACGATATTTGAAGAGAAACTTGTAGAACGCGGTGCAGAGCTTGTACAAGAAGGGTTGAAAATTGAACTAGCTCCAGAAGATGAAGAGGATGTTGAAAAATGCAGTAATTTTGCAATTGCATTTGCTGAGAAGTTCTAAGAATGGAAGTGTCAACGTGGAGAAGATGTTAAGTGCTACCGCTATTACAAAATTAAGAGATGGAAAACTTATGTTAGCTACTACATATAATGGCTTGTTTATTGAACAAGACGGAGAATGGAAACAAATTTTAAATGGTTTTCAAAAACGAATTAGGGATTTACATAGCGAAGATAATGTAGTGTATGGTGTAGGGGACGAAGGGATTTTTATTCGTAGTATGAATGGTGGAGAGAACTGGACGGTGCAGCGTTTTCCAACAAAAGCAACGAGTTGGAATGTGTGTAGTAATGTACAAGGAACTGTCATTGCTCATGGAGATAAAACGTTGTATCATTCGAATGATTTTGGTTCGACATGGGAAACCATTCATCCATTTCTTGAGTATGGTGGCGGGGCACCATCTATTCGATCGTTATTTTTATATAAACATTACTTATTTATCGGTACGAAAATACATGCTAAATATGGTGGTGTTTGGCTCTTTAATTTGGAGACACGTAAATTAAAGAGGATTAAGATTGTGATGAATCAGATGATCTCAGCGTTGACTTTACACAATTCTTACATAGTAGCAGCCAGTGGATCGTGCAAGGGGATTAGCGGGAATATTTCTTTTTGTAAAATAGATGAAAGTATTGAGAGTGAAAAAACATATTGGCACACATGTCAAAGTGAGCAGAAAGCAAGTAGCTATTTAGCCTTAAGTGTAGATCAACATGTGCTATATACAACATCAACGCAAAATAAGGCAGGGATTAGTACGGTTTGTCGTGTGCTTCTAGAAGAAGGAATTGTTAAAGTATGTGACTCAGTTAAAGGGCATGGCTGGCGCATCGTTAATCAAAAAGAGGGCTATGTTGTAGCTGGATCAGGTGAATCAAAAGCGATGCAGTGGAAGAAAAAAGTTATTTAGTAAAAAAAAACTTTGCTTTTATTATAGTGATATGATATATTATATCTAAACCATTTTACTTTTAATAATATAGAGATTTAAATGAGCTGTAACTTCCGAGGAGGATAGCAATGTTAAATCTCCTCTGGGGTTGCAGTTTTTTAATGTCTGAAGTATTATTGTAAAGTGGTTGAAAATGAATATGTACATATAGGTACATTGTAGGAGGATTTTTTTCATGCAAAACGGTAAAGTAAAATGGTTTAACTCAGAAAAAGGTTTCGGTTTCATCGAAGTTGAAGGCGGAGAAGACGTATTCGTTCATTTCTCAGCTATCCAAGGCGACGGCTTCAAAACTTTAGAAGAAGGTCAAGAAGTTACTTTCGAAGTAGAACAAGGTAACCGTGGACCTCAAGCTACAAACGTTAACAAGAAGTAATTATGGAAAAAAGAAGGGCTTGCCCTTCTTTTTTTTTGCATTTTTTATTGAATAGCCTCCCATGTACATAGCATAATGAGATTGAATTTTCGTTTTTTAGACGAAGTATTTCATGTATAAAGTGCATGAATGAATAAATAAATACTGAAAATAGAGTATGTGTGTGAAAAGGAATGTAGAAAGAGGTAAATAAATTGGAAAACGCTACACATTTTATAGTGTTTGATATAGAGAGAAATTTCAGGCCGTATAAATCAGACGATCCGTCAGAGATAGTTGATATCGGGGCTGTAAAAATAGAAGCAAGTACAATGAAGGTAATTGGAGAATTTTCAGAGTTAGTAAAACCGAGTGCACGTCTTACTCGGCATACGACAAAATTAACGGGAATTACAAAGGAAGATTTAATTGGTGTGGAGAAATTCCCGCAAATTATAGAGAAATTTATTCAGTTTATCGGAGAAGACTCTCTATTTGTTTCATGGGGAAGAGAAGATTATCGTTTTCTATCTCATGATTGTACGTTACACGGTGTAGAATGCCCATGTATGGAAAAAGAGAGGAAATTTGATTTACAGAAATTTGTTTTCCAAGCGTATGAAGAACTATTTGAGCATACACCAAGTTTACAATTTGCAGTAGAACAGCTCGGTTTAACGTGGGAAGGGAAGCAACACCGAGCTTTAGCAGATGCTGAGAATACAGCCAAGATACTTCTTAAAGTATATAGCGAGAGAGATATTCATAAACGGTACAAAAGACACGGTGAACTTGAACTTGTAGAGAACGGAAAACTAACAGAAAAAGCGAAAAAAAAGATGCGAAAATGGGTATTTAAAGAAATGAGAAAAAATACAGAGCGTCCTTTCGTTTGGAGTGCATTTGAAAGTAGTGACACGTGGGAAAATATAACGGAAAGATACTATATAAGTGAATCTACAATAGAACTATTGAAAAAGCATTTTCCTACGGCGGTTAGAAAGGCGGAAAGGCAGATTAGGCATTTGGCTGAGATGGAGGAGAATGTAGAGGTTAAATGACATTCTCCTCTACTTCTATCTACATAAATTTTACGTCATTGTGTTGAGGGATAAATAAAGTATTCATATTAAATAGGAATGGATTTGTAGTGATTGGGCCGTTATAATTGCTTTGAAAATTAAGATGTGGTAAAAAATTTAAAAATATATTAATAAGAGCCCATAGTAATGAAAGAGGGTAGAGTTAAACGGAAGCGATCTTTAACATTTTAACTGTCTTAGTTTTTGGGCTAATATTTACTACACTATTAGCACTAATTACACTTCCTTTTATAGCAAAGAAGAAGAACTGGAAAAAGCTTAATATATCTTTAAAACGTGGTGTATTAAAGATTAAAATCGAAGAGTAAAATATGAGTTTTATACAAGGGAGGTGTGCTAGTGATAGACTTGGATATTAAAGATGTCGCCGTACAGATGGAATTAAATGGAGTCTTTTGGAATGAGGATGAAATTGCTGAAATGACAGTGACTACAAAAGAAGGGCATTCTCTTCTCCTTCATCTAGTAGTTGACTTAGAAAGTAAAACTATTAGGGCGACGAGTGCCGAAATAGTGAATGGATTCTGTCCTCTGTGCAAACAGAAAAGGGACGAATGTAGTGAACTGAATGACTTACAAAACAAAATGGATATTTTAGAAGAAGCTTACGATTGGGTAAGAGAGCATCCAGAATATCGTTTTCAATTATCTTTTTACGAGTACAATAAATTTGAGGTAGTAAAGTGAAATTTTCATTTTAACAACATACATAGTGACTACTCTAATGGAAATACCCTTGTACAACAAGGAAGGAATCTACTTAATCCTGCAACAAATGTCATCTTAAATCAAAAATAAACATATTTTGTTATCTAAAAAAAACGATTCTTGGTAGAATCGTTTTTTTTAGATAACTGTCAACTATGTCCCAAATAAAAGAGCGCTTGTTAACAGCGCTCGGTAAAAGTAGTTATATGGAAGGGTTTATTCAATCCCGTTCGGATCATAAGAATACTGCTGCTTATTCTCAATCCGCTCAATCACATCTTGCAACTCGTCCGGCTTCAGAAACTCAATTGGAGAGAAGCCTTTCTCAAACGTAAGTGTATCAGCCTCAATCATTAATACGTATCGGTCATTTACCTTTGCGATATGTATTTGATCCCCGAAATCAGCAAGCAGGGCCTTTACAGAGATATGGTCTGCTTTTAGCTTTAGTTCCACTTCAGGGGCGTGCTCGACGATTTGAGCGGTAGCTTCCATTACTTCTTCGGTTGAAAATTGTTCCATAATTTCGCGTTTCGGACTAGCAGCCCATACTTCCATTGCTTGGTCGAATTGTTCGCGTTCTTCCGTACCTTCTTCAAATACATCTTCAATTTGGTCATATACCATGTCCATTACTTGTGTTTTCATAATTTCAGGCATAGAGCGTTCGTACTCGACGAATTTTAAGAAGTCTTCAAAGTAGCGGGCGTGTGATGCTTGGTGAATTTTTAATTCGCCCACTTCCACCATACCTTCTTCAGGCATGTACGGATATTGGATAGATTTCATGTTTTTTGTTGTGATGGCCATTTCAACGTTACGAATGAGTGTAGATTCATCTGAAATTGAAGCAACTTTCGGTTCAAAGTCACATTTCATAACGAAAACGAATGGATCATCAAAGTATTTGCGTAGTTTTGCTTGCGCAATTAAAAATACACCACCGCGTACAGCACTTGTGTCAAGATATGTATAAACGAGAGGTTCGCTCATATCTTTGAAGTTTTCCTTAGTTTCTGCAAAGCGAATGCGATTAAATAGGTTGTAATGAGGGTTTGAATCAAGTTCGTGTCCTTCTTCTACAATGAAGCGACCAATCTTTGTCGGAGCTTGTTCTGTTTTCGCATGACGTTCTACTTTTCGCTTTGAAATTTTTAATAATTCACCATTCAAAAATTCTTTTAAGGAGCTATCTTCATATTCTTCAGCATCTAATGTTTGAAAATGTTTGTAGCGTTTATCAACAGCTTCGCCTTTTCCTTCTACTTGTACAACATAAAAGGAAAGATAATTTATTTCAAAATCCATATTTATCACCTTGTTTCATTTCATTAACTCTTATCAGTATAGAGATGGAAAAAACTTTCGTCAATTTATATAAAGGAAGGGGGAGCCCCTTCCTTATATATTTTTTATTTTCGAAATTAAAATCCGTCTTCTAATGCTGAAAATGGAATGTTTAGTCTGTTTTCTATTGTACGTAAACGCTGGTTTAAGCGATTTAATCTACGTGTATGACGCTCAACCGTGTTTTCTAATTGACGTACTCTTTGTTCAAGTTCATTTACTCGTCTTTCTAATTGACGGTTTCCAGCACCAGGAAAAGAGATTGGAAGTTGGAATTGTCGGTTTTGATCATATGGATTAACTTGTTCTGCTGGATCTATATATTGTTGGTATTGTGCTTGTAAATCATATTGAGGCTGATAACCATTTTGGTTATATGGATCGTATGGATTGTAGGGGTACATAAAAACATCCTCCATTTCTTTAAAATAGGTTAATTCACCATAATGTATGTGCAAAAGCGGAGTGTGGCACGGCAAATACCTATTTATGTTTACAGGATGTTTCTTTATAAATAAGAATATGGAGGTTTTACATTTGTACTCTGTTTGTTTTATGGTATATACTGGATAATAGGGAGAGGTTACATAAAGGTTACAATTCTATCAAACTCAAACTTTTAAGTAAATATGTATAGACATTTGGAAAAGAAAAGGGTAATTTATATAGAGTAAAAAATAACTTGTAACAATTTATAAATATATTGTAAAATGATTGTAACAAAACATACATAAAAATGAAATAATACATAAAAGTAATGTTTGGAAAAAGGGGAGAGTATATTGTTCCGTAAAGTAAAGGGTATATTAGTTGGGGTGTTATGTGTAGCTGTAGTGAGTGGTTGTGGCACAAAAGTAAGTGATGTTGCATTAGTAAGTGACATTGGTGGTCACACAGTAGAGGCTAAAGCAGAAGTACAGGATTCTATTAGTTTAGTTGATGGTCGAACTGGTACGGAAGTGAAAAAGTTAGATTTATCGAGTCTAGGCTATTTTGAAGATGAAGCGAAATTTAAAAAATCGGTAGAGAAGGTTGCTAAGGAAGTTGGTAAAAACGTTGACAAAAAGATGGTTCCTTCACGTTTAGCACCTGACGGAAGTTGGCAAGAAGGAAAGCCTTCTTTTGAATTAATGGAAAAAGAGTTAGTAAATAAATTATTAAACGTTGGTATGTGGGATTCTTCATATCAATTACCTATTGTTGAGAAAAAGCCTATCGCAACATTAAGTGATGCGCAAGGAAGTGGTACGGTAATTGGTAGATATGAAACGAATTTAGGTGGCTCAGCAGGTGGCCGTATTGAGAATATTCGTTTGTCAGCAGCGAGCATAAATGGAGTTGTGTTAGCAAAAGGAGACAGTTTCTCTTTCAATGCATTAATTGGTGATACAACGCCAGATAAAGGATATCAACTAGGAAAAGAAATTGTAGATGGTAAATTAGTAGATGGATACGGCGGTGGTGTTTGTCAAACATCATCAACATTATACAATGCAGCAGATCAAGCGGGTTTGAAAATGGTAGAAAGAACGACACATTCTAAAACGGTTGGTTACGTTCCACAAGGAAGAGATGCTACAATTGCATATCCATACTTAGACTTAGTGTTTGAAAACACGAATGATGCACCTGTGAAGCTTTATATGGGCATTCAGGGCGGAAAGTTAGTTGCTGAAGTACATAAAATGAAATAAGAATTATAAAGTCACCTTTTCTGAAAGTTAGAAGAGGTGACTTTTTTATTATGAAAATAAAAAATGTGTATAAATTCTGACTTTTCTTATTTACATAGGATGATTTTAGTTGTATCCTTCAAAGTAACGGTAATATGTAATGGGAAAATATTGGGATAAGGAGATGGAGTTATTCATGGTACAAATTCATCCGAAAACACGTATTGGTCATGTTGAATTTAAAGTGCAAGATTTAGAGCGCCAAATTGCTTTTTATGAGAATGTAGTAGGCTTAGAAGTAATTAAACAAGAGGCGAATAAAGCATATTTATCAGGAAAAGGTGGAAAGAACACGTTACTTGTTCTTGAAAAGTTAGAGGACGGGGTACTGCAAGAGCCGCGTACGACTGGTATATATCATGTAGCCTTTTTAGTTCCGACTCGTGAAGCTTTTGCTTCGGCATTATTTGGGGTGATTCGTAATAAGAATGTAATTGATAGCCCAGCTGAACAAGAAGGGCGTTATACATATTCTAATGAAATTTTACCAATTTCAAGGTTTAATAGTGCAAGTGATCATACGTATAGCGAAGCGTTTTATTTACAAGATTTAGAGGGAAATGGTATTGAAATTTACGCAGACCGTCCACGTGATCAATGGGGAGAAGGACCAGGAGGAAGTACGCCGCTAGATTTAAAAGAATTGGCAACACTCGTTGATTATGAGGCTGATGGATTACCTGCTAATACTGTTGTTGGGCACGTACATTTACGAATAGCTGATGTAGAGAAGTCACATGAGTTTTATGTAGAGACAGTAGGGTTTGAAGTGCAACAACGCGAAGATGACTGCTTATTCATTTCTGCAGGAGGATATCATCACCATATAGGTGCGAATACGTGGAACGGCGTAAATAATCCACACCCACCTGCACATGCAACTGGACTTAAAGTGTATACAATTGTATTACCGCATAAAGAAGCGTTAGATGAAGTGAAAGAAAGATTAATAGAAAAACAACATAAAGTAAACGAAAGTACAAACGGATTTACAGTAGTAGATCCTAGTGGTATTACAGTGCAGTTTGAAATAGAAACAGTATAAAAGAAGTCGGAAGGTGTATAATCACTTTCCGGCTTCTTTTTGATACGTAATCCAAGTAGCACAAGGATTGAAAGGAAAGGATTTTAATATTTCCATTGCATATATACTCGTTGAATCGAATTCACCTTGAATGAAAGAATAACCGTGTTTACTTGCATACATAGCTTGTTTGAAAACGAGAAGTTTCAGTAAGGGTAAATTTTCTGTAGTGTGGGTCCCGCCCCATCCTAGTTCTACTGTATTAGCTTTTTCTGATGTATGGAGGAAAGAGTAACCAATAATTTCATTCTCTTCATCTATCATTACAAAGCTCCCATCTAGTAATGCGTCATCAGCTAAGATCTGTTCTTTCCAAGTTTCGAGCGAGAATGAGGCAACCGGATTTGCTAAGTGAGTATCCTCATAATTCGTTTTTACTAAGTGAGCTAGTTTTTCAAAGAAGCTATTATTGGACAAGATATTTGATAAGCTTTGTACATCATAATCCGAATGAAGCATTGTATCGATAGGGATGATTTTTCGTACGTCTAATATTGGCATATAAGTTCTTCGGATTTCCGTAAAATTATGTTCTTCATAATAGGCTTTTAAATGAGCCGATGTTTCCCATATAGAGGTTTGTAATGGTAATTTGAAGTTTTCTCGTTTTAGAATCTCATTTAATAAAAATTGTTCTATGTGTAGCTCTGAATAGAAAGGGTTCGTATATATTCGAAAGTATGTGCAGTATGGATGGAAGCTACTGTTCCAGGTAAAAAAGATGCCTACTACATCTTTTTTATAGCAGGCAACATACGCACATTTTGTTTTACTATCTCGTAATAAGTTAAATAGATAAGAGTCTTCATTATATAAATCAATAAATTGTTTTACTTTTAGCTCGTTACTCCTACTATATTTCTCTATAATAAGATTACTTTCATTGTATGACTTCTTCATAGCTCAATCCAAAACCTTCTTACTACATTTCCATCTTCTTCAGTAAAATCATCATCACGAAGCCCACCGTTATGTAAAATTGTTTTTTCAGAAGCAGTATTCACTTCGTCGCAAACGACAAGTACTTTCTCGATGTTTAATTCCTTCGTTTTTTCTAGCGATAATTCTAATAACTTCGTAGCAAAACCTTTTCTTCTTTCAGAAGGGCGAATGCCATAACCAATATGACCTCCAGCGTTAAACAAATGTTCGGTTAAACTATGACGTATATTAACAGCCCCTACAATTTTATTTTCATCTGTGACGAGCCAATATGTAGAGTCTGGTACCCAAGATTCAGGAAGAGTTATGCCGTTATGCGCATCGTGAAGTTCTTGAATCATTGCCGTGAAATTAGATGGATCTTTTGAGATAACCCATGGAATCATCGTTTCACCGCTATCTTTCCATTCTTTATAAAAATCTAAGTATTCTTCTTGTAAATCGGTAGTAGGTGTTAGTAAAGAGACGTTCATTGTTGGTAATCCCCTTTATTTATGTAGTATTTTTTAAAAAATATGATACAAAATGAAAGCGTTTTCTAAACTTTCTCAACCTCATTTTATGCAATCCATATCTCGTTTTTAAATGGAAAGTACAGTTTATGATTTTTCGTATAAAAAGTAGGTTGAATTCAATTTATGTTAATATTAAAAATATTAACATAAATCACCTCGGATATTAAGTGTATTTTAATGAAATGCTTTTATATCGATAAATAGATGTGTGTGATAATTTTTGTTTTATCTATCTATAATGAACGAAAGGGGGAGGGACTCGTGAGTGTAGATGTTGATCTAATTATACGAATCGGTGTTGCGGGTTTGTTAGGAGCAATAATTGGTATTGAAAGGGAAATTCGATCAAAAGAGGCGGGATTAAAAACACATTTCCTAGTAGCGGTAGGAAGTGCTTTAATAATGGTCGTTTCAAAATATGCCTTTTCAGATATTATGAATGAGGAACATATGGCTCTTGATCCGAGCCGTATTGCAGCGCAAGTTGTAAGTGGTGTAGGGTTTTTAGGTGCAGGTACAATTATTATACAAAAGCAGGCGGTGAAAGGATTAACGACAGCAGCTGGTTTATGGGCTACAGCCGGAATTGGATTAGCAATTGGTGCTGGCATGTATGTAGTAGGGATTGGAGCGACGATTCTCGTTTTAATTGGTTTAGAGATTGTGAGTCGTATTTTTAAGGTGCAATTTTTATTTCCGCAAAATATAACAGTGCAGATGTGTATAAATAAACATGAAGCGGTAAAACAAATAGTAGAAACGCTACAAGTGAAAGGTATTCCAATACTTTCATATGAAGTAGAAGCTTTACAGCAAGGTACAGAAATAGTTTATAAGGTAGGGATGCAGCTGAAAAATATATCGTCAGAAGAAAAGAATGAATTTATTCAGCATATGCAAACATTACCGGAAGTTACGTTTATAAAGTTAAAATCATAGCGTTGAAAACGAAGATAGATGTAGCAGGAATTTCGCTATTATCTATCTTTTTTTGATATAAAATTCACATAAAGTCAAGTGTTAATTTTGCTAGGCATGGATACATGTGTGAACGTTCCCTTATTTTTTCTCAATACAGAATAAAAAGTAAGAATAGTAAAATAATGGTGCGGGACACTAAAAAATGTAAGGTAGGGGAGAGCATGAAAGGCTATTCAAAAAAAGTGTTAGTAGGGGTAAGTTTTGCTAGTTTAATGTTAGGGAGTTTCCAAGGGAGCACATTGGCAGAAAGTACAAAGGGAGAGCAAGTTTCTTATCGGAATGTGCTCAAAATGGAGCCAGTTGGTGTACAATTACCAGTGCAAGAATTAGCCCATTCATCAAAAGTGCTGGAAAATAAGTCTTTTGAGAAAAGGCTACAATTTGCTGATTTGTCGCAAAGACCGCCTGAAGTGAAAAAAGAAAGTAAGCAATTAGCTGCAGCGAAAACTTATACAATCGCTGAATTAAATCAATTAAGCAATCAGCAGTTAGTAGATTTACTTGTAACAATTGATTGGGAGCAAATTACGGGTCTATTTCAATTTAATAAGGATAGCCTTGCATTCTATCAAAATGATAGTAGGATGCAGGCAATTATTGATAAATTGAAGCAGCAAGGACAAGCTTATACGAAGGATGATTCAAAAGGGATTGAAACTTTAGTAGAGGTATTACGATCAGGATTTTACTTAGGATTTTATCATACAGAATTAAGTAAACTAAATGAGCGGATCTATCATGATAAATGCTTACCTGCATTAAAAACGATTGCGAATAACCCGAATTTCAAACTCGGTACGTTAGAACAAAATAGAGTTGTATCATCATACGGAAAATTAATAGGAAATGCTTCGAGTGATGTGGAAACGATAACATCAGCTGCAAAGATTTTTAAACAATATAACGATGATTTTTCTACATTGGTAGACAATCTATCAGCTGGAAATGCAATTTACGATATTATGCAAGGTGTGGATTACGACATTCAATCGTATTTATACGATACGAGAAAAGCACCGAAAGATACAGTATGGTACCAAAAAATTGATAGCTATATTAATGAATTAAGTCGTTTTGCCTTAATTGGAACGGTGACGGCGAAGAATGGTTGGTTAATTAATAATGGTATTTATTATACAGGTAGACTTGGTACGTTCCATAGTACAGGAACGAAAGGATTACAAGTTGTAACAGACGCGATGAAAATGTATCCGTATTTAGGAGAGCAATATTTCGTAGCGGCTGAGCAAATCGCGACGAATTATGGCGGGAAAGATGCAAATGGAAATATTGTTAATTTAGATCAAATACGAGAAGATGGGAAGAAAAAGTATTTGCCGAAAACGTATACGTTTGATGATGGTGCAATTGTTTTAAAAGCTGGAGATAAAGTAACAGAAGAAAAAGTAAAACGTCTATATTGGGCAGCAAAAGAAGTGAAGGCACAATTCCATCGTACGGTTGAAAGTGATCAACCTTTAGAAAAAGGAAATCCTGATGATGTATTAACGATGGTTATTTATAATAGTCCAGCTGAGTATCAATTTAATCGTCAATTATACGGATATGAAACGAATAACGGTGGCCTTTATATAGAAGGAACAGGTACGTTCTTTACTTATGAGCGTACGCCAGAAGAAAGTATTTATAGTTTAGAAGAATTGTTCCGACACGAGTTCACGCATTACTTGCAAGGTAGATATGAAGTACCAGGACTTTGGGGACAAGGTAAGATGTATGAGAATGAGAGATTATCTTGGTTTGAAGAAGGGAATGCGGAGTTTTTTGCAGGGGCAACGAGAACAGATAATGTTGTACCGAGAAAGAGTATTATAGGAGGGATATCTTCAAATCCAGCAGAACGTTATACGGCAGAGCGAACGTTAAATGCAAAGTATGGAACGTGGGATTTCTATAATTATTCCTTCGCTTTACAATCGTACATGTACAATAAGAGATATGATATGTTTGACAAAATTCATGATCTTATTAGAAAAAATGATGTAACAGCATATGATGCATACCGTTCTGCATTAAGTAAAGATGCGAATTTAAATAAAGAGTATCAAGATTATATGCAAATGTTAGTCGATAACCGTGAGAAATATAATGTTCCATTAGTATCAAATGATTATTTAGCAACTCATGCACCAAAACCAGTTTCAGATATTGCGGCAGAAATTACAGCAGAAGCAAAATTAAGTAATGTATCAGTTAAGAAAAACAAATCACAGTTCTTTAATACATTTACACTACAAGGAACGTATACAGGTACTACTGCAAAAGGGGAATATGAAGACTGGAAAACAATTACACAAAACGTGAATGATACGTTAAAACGTTTAAGTGCAAAAGAATGGACAGGCTATAAAACAGTAACAGCGTATTTTGTAAATTATCGTGTAAATGCATCAGGACAATTTGAATATGATGTTGTATTCCACGGTATTAATACAGAAGAAGGTACTGTGAATAAAGCACCAGTTGCGGTTATAAATGGTCCATATAGCGGAAATATAAATGAAGCAATTTCGTTTAAAAGCGATGGATCAAAAGATGAAGATGGAAAAATTGTTGCTTATAAATGGGAGTTTGGTGATGGTACTGTAAGTAATGAACAAAATCCGACTCACGTGTATACAAAAGAAGGAACATATACGGCAAAATTAACAGTAACAGATGACAAAGGATTAACAAATACGGTTACAACGAATGTAACGGTTCAAAAGAAAGAAGATAACAGTGTAGAAAAAGAGCCAAATAACTCATTCCAGACAGCGAATAAACTGCAATTGAATCAAGTTTTACGTGCTAGTTTAGGAAATGGTGACACGAGTGATTACTTTGAAATTAATATAGAAACGGCGAAAAACCTACAAATTAATGTAACGAAGGAAAATAATATCGGAGTAAACTGGGTTCTTTATTCAGAAGCAGATTTAAATAATTATGTTACGTATGCCCAGCAAGAAGGGAATAAGCTAGTAGGAAGTTACTACACGTATCCAGGAAAATATTATTTACATGTGTATCAGTATGGTGGGGGAACAGGGAATTATACGGTAGAAGTGAAATGACAAAAAGGTCGCCGTGAGTGGCGACCTTTTTGTTATGCGTTATAGAAAGATTAAATGAAATTTATAAAAGCTTGATAGGCGATACCAATGGAAAATACGGTAGCTACCATATGTGCAGTCCATTTAGGTAGATTTAAATTCAATACGACATTATACAAAATTCCATATACGATACAAATGATTAATATACATGCAATGAATTGAAGAACTAGAAAAAATAGTGGTTGTTCTAAAGAATTAATATCATGTTGTTCCATTTATTCTCACTTCCTTTATTTAATATATTAATATAATTAATTCGAAAGTAAAGGGTTTATTTCTATAAAGTTCCAAATCGTGAAACTAAAAGGTACATTAGTAATTGTAATAATTGATGCAAACAATAATGTAACTCAAGATATTATTCCGAAATCAGTAAAAAAGGTCGCCATGAATGGCGACCTTTTTTACGCGTTATACCCGAACAATTTTAAATCTTCACCTGAGTCTGAAATTATCTTTTCGAACTGCAATCCTACTTTTTCTAAAAGCTTTCCTGAATTGATGTTATCAATAGTAGTAATTGCTACAATTCGTTTCATACCTAGGTTCTGTACACCGTAGTCTATTACAGCAGAAGCGGATTCAAAGCCATACCCCTTTGAACGGAATTTCTCTAAAAAGGCAAAGCCGATATCGACATCTTCTAATGAATCTCTTTTAATAAGACCGCACATACCAAGTGGAGTAAGATCTTCTTTTCGTTCAACTAAGTAAAGACCAAAGCCCATTTTATTATACATATCAACGGGTCCGTTTAAGATGTATTTTTTTGCATCGTCTAAGTTTTTAATCCTTTTATCACCAATAAACTGAATCCATGCAGGATCGTTTACTAATTCAAGAATAAATGGAGCGTCTTTTATATCAAACCAGCGAAGAATGAGTCGTTCAGTTTCAAGAACTATCAATCTATTGCACCACCTTTAATCGTTATAACAATTAGTATGGGTTGCGAAATACAAAAGTGCAACATATTTTAATTATGCTCTACTTGTTCACATAAAGTTCGTTTGTTTTGTATAGAGAGATATTTTATAATTAGGATTGATTGTAAAGAGTGAGATACTTATACAATGACTCCTAGGTAACTAGGAGTTTTTACTATATAACTATCATTATTACTAAATATGACACACTACACATTCTGCTCAAGGAGGTACATAATGAAAAAATTATATAATGCATCGTTTACGTATTTGATTATCGGCTTATTATCAGGGATTTTCGCTAGGGAGTATGGAAAGTATAAGGGGATTGTAGGATCTACTTTGTTAAATCTTTTGCATACACATACACTTGTACTCGGTTTTTTCTTCTTTTTAATTGCTTTAGGATTAGCAAAAGTATTTGCGTTTCATGAAGCGAAAAGTTTTAATAAGTGGTTTGTTTTCCATAACATTGCATTAACTTTAATGTTAGGTTCGCTAGCAGCGAGAGGGCTTCTTCAGCTCAATGGGGCGGACTTTAAAGGGTTAACGTATATTGTAGGGTTTTCCCATTCGTTGATGGCAGTTACTTTAATTTGGTTTATGTTGTTAATAAAGAAGTCATCTAAAATATAGTTTTATAGAAAAGAACTTGCAATATTTATTGCGAGTTCTTTTTATTTATTCGACAGTATGAAACGAATTACATATATGCAAAACTTGAATTATTTAATTTTTCGGATTATTATGTATAAAACGGTTAACATATTTTGTAATTCGAATTTATAGAAAGTAGGAGAGTGTACGATGGAGATAACGGTAGAGCGTTTAGTAAATGAATTAAAGGGTGTACTTCCCGAAGATCGAGTAGTTGTGAATACGACAGTAAGAGAGTTACATAGTAAAGATGAATCTTATCATACTAGTAGTTTACCTGATGTAGTAGTTTTTCCGAAAACGACTGAAGAGGTTAGTAGATTAATGAAAGTAGCGAGTGAGCATAAAAAACCTGTCGTTCCTTTTGGCGTAGGTTCTAGTTTAGAAGGACATGTCATTCCATATGAAAAAGGAATTACAATGGACTTTTCGCTCATGAATAAAATACTCGAAATAAGAGAGAAAGATTTTCTTGTGAGAGTACAGCCGGGAGTGACTCGCTCTCAGCTGAATAAAGAATTGAAAAAGTATGGATTGTTTTTTAGTGTAGATCCAGGAGCAGATGCAACGTTAGGTGGAATGGCTGCTACAAATGCGAGCGGAACGACAGCAGTTAAATACGGGGTAATGCGTGATCAAGTTCGTGATTTAGAAGTCGTTCTTGCTGATGGGGAAGTAATACATACTGGAAATTTAGCAGCGAAGTCATCATCAGGTTACCATTTAAATGGTGTTTTTGTAGGATCAGAAGGGACGCTCGGATGCTTTACAGAGCTAACTTTAAAAGTATACGGCATACCAGAACATGTTATGGCTGCGAGAGCATCGTTTCCAACTATAAATGATGCAGTAGAAGCTGTGATTAATATACTACAAGCGGGTATTCCAATTGCGAGAATTGAACTTGTAGATGAATTATCTATGAAACAAGTAAATCATTATAATGAAACAAGTTACAGAGAAGAACCTACACTGTTTTTAGAGTTTCACGGTAATGAAGCTGGGCTAAAGCAAGATATTGAATTTACGAAGGAAATTGTTTTTGATCATAAATGTAAAGAAGTTGCTTTTGAAACGGAAACTGCGGCGAGGAATAAATTATGGGATGCACGGCATCATCTAGCATACTCTTATGTTCATAGCTATCCTGGTAAAAAGCTAATGAGTACAGATGTATGTGTACCAATTTCAGAATTAGCTGGTGCAATCCAACATGCGAAAGAGACATTAGACAAAGTAGGTCTTGTCGGTGGTATTCTAGGTCATGTAGGAGACGGGAATTTTCACGTGCTCTTAATGATTGATCCGAACGATAAAGAAGAAGTGGAAAAGGGCGACGAAATAAATGAAAGTATCGTTTTATATGCTCTTAAACGAGGTGGAACGTGTACGGGAGAACATGGCGTTGGGATTGGAAAACGGAAGTATCAAGAAGTAGAACATGGGGCGGCATTACTTGTAATGGAAAAAATAAAGAAAGCTCTTGACCCGCAAAACATTTTGAATCCGAATAAAGTTTTTCAGTTGAAGGATAGGGGATGATTGGGTGAAAGTACTAGAAGCGATAAGTAATATAGCTGGAAAGTATTTTGCATTTTGGGTTATTTGTATTGCAGCTATTGCATATTTCATTCCTGCTCCATTTCTTGGATTAACTAGTTACATAACGATTTTACTTGGAATTGTCATGTTTGGGATGGGATTAACATTAAAGGCTGTTGATTTTAAAATCATCGCTACAAAACCATTTCCAGTTATTATCGGTGTATGTGCTCAGTTTATTATTATGCCACTTGTCGCATACGTACTAGCCTACGTTATGAAGTTACCAGCGGAATTAGCAGCTGGATTAGTGTTACTTGGTTCAGTACCGGGTGGCACTGCATCAAATGTTATGGTTTATTTAGCAAAAGGGAACTTAGCGTTGTCTATTGCAATGACTTCATTATCAACATTACTAGCACCAATGGCTACACCTCTTATTTTATTATTACTTGCGGGACAATGGATGCCAGTAAATCCTATGTCTATGTTTCTTTCTATCATACAAGTCATTATCATACCTATTATTTTAGGATTAGTAGTGAAGAAGTTTTTCCCTACAACTGTTACGAAAGGAATGACTGTTATTCCTTTCATATCAGTTGTAGCAATTATCATTATAGTTTCAGCGGTGGTTTCAGCGAATGTAAGTAGCATTACTTCTTCAGGCCTTCTCATCTTTATTGCAGTTATGCTCCATAATGCATTTGGTTTTTTACTCGGATATGTAACAGCGTTCGTACTGAGACTAGACGAAGGGACAAGAAGAGCTATTTCAATAGAAGTAGGAATGCAAAATTCAGGCTTAGGTGTTGCGCTGGCAACAGCACATTTTGGACCAGCGGCTGCACTTCCAAGTGTATTAGCGGCAGTATGGCATAACATTGCCGGACCGATTTTAGCAACCATCTGGTCAAAAAATGCAAAGAATACTTTCAGTGATGAAAATTTATCAGTAAATATAGAAAAATAGGGATGGTAAAGAATGCAAAAACGTATTGTACATTTTGAAGGGCTAGTTGTTTTCGTAGCCGCGATTTATACGTATTCAATATATGAATTTAGTTGGATTATATTTTTGGTGTTCCTTTTGGCACCGGATTTATCCATGTTAGCGTACGGTATAAATAATTATGTAGGTGCTAAAATTTATAATATTTTTCACACATATATTATATCGATAGTAATAGCTATAATAGGTGTCTACTTTAAGATAGATACCGTTATAATGATTGGCTTAATCTGGACAGCGCATATTGGAATGGACCGAATGTGTGGATATGGATTGAAATATGAGACGGATTTTAAAGATACTCATATTCAAAGGTTATAAATTATTTTGGGAGAGGGATACATTGAAACAAAGAATTACTATCGAAGAATATAACATCGAATGGGAAAATGAATTTTATAAATTACAATTGCTTATTAATAATGTAATAAAAGAATTTGTTTTGTCCATTGAGCATGTTGGGAGTACATCTGTTAAAGGACTGGTAGCAAAACCAATATTAGATATTGATATAGTAATAGAAGAGTACGAAATTTTTCCTGAAGTAGTAAAAAGACTTGAAACGATAGGGTATTACTATCAAGCGGACTGGAGCTTCAAAGGGAGAGAGGCGTTTGGTAGAAAGGATGCTTTCGTTCCATGGAACGGGGAAAGTACAGTTTGGATGGAACATCATTTGTATGTGTGTGACAAAAATAGCGAAGAGTTAAGAAGACATATAGCGTTTCGAGATTACCTTCGTGAACATGAAGATGTTGCTATTGAACATGGGCGTTTAAAGGGAAAATTAGCAAGAGAATCGAAAAATCAATCCAGTTACAGTGAAGGTAAGACGGCATTTATTACAAATATATTGAGGGAAATAAACTAAGGTCGCATTGAGTATATGCGACCTATTCTTTTTTATTGAAAGTTGCCACTATAAAATAATGACAAACTGTCCCTGTTGATTGATGCGATTACTAAATATAATAGGAAATAAAATAAAAAAGAGCGGAAAAGAGGGAGTTTATGTATATACCAAAATATTTTGCAATACAAGATGAAGAGATGAAGTACGAAATAATTGAACAAAATAGTTTTGCGACGTTATTTTCTCAACATAACGGGGAACCATATGCAACGCATTTGCCGTTGTTATTAAATAGGGAGACTCTAACTTTACATGGTCACTTCGCACGTCCGAATGAACAGTGGAAAGATAGTGGAAATCAACACGTACTTGCTATATTCCAAGGACCCCACAGCTATATATCGCCGTCGTGGTATGAAACAAACAATGCAGTACCAACATGGAATTACGTTGCAGTGCATGTATACGGTGAATTAGAAATTGTTGAGGATGAACAGGAAAGAATAGATTCTCTTCAAGAGTTAGTACATAAATATGAAGATCCAGAGAGCACCTACTCGCTAAATGAGGTAGATTCGAATTATATGGCAGGATTAAGTAAAGGGATAGTTGGTTTTAAAATTAGGATTAGTAAAATAGAAGGGAAAGCGAAGTTAAGTCAAAATCATTCTGTAGAAAGAAGAAAATTAGTTGTGGAAGAACTTGAGAAAGTTGGTAGTGAGGGGAGTAGGGGGATTGCGGAGTTGATGAGAAAATAAAGTTTACTTGAAAGGGAACCATTCTAAATAAGTGTATTTAAAAAGACCTTCTTAATTGAAGGTCTTTCATTTTTTAAAGTGTTTTTTCAGCTGTTGTTGTTGGGGTGTAGTCTTTACTTGTGTCAACGGATTGAACAAAGTCAGGTCTTTGTGGTGCCGGGAAATCTGCATGGCCTGCTTGATATGTAAATGAACTATTTAGGCCAATAGATACAATACCTAGTACAGATAATCCTAAAACGATAGAACTAATTTTCTTTATCATTTTAATGCCCCTTTCTCAAACGTTTTTTCTTTTGCTTGTAATGCTTTATGAAAATACTCACTGGCTTTTATATGGTTATTTTCATCGTAAAGTTTAATGGCTAACTTTTCTGAATATTCCTGAGTGTAGTTATATAAAGATTCTTTGTCGAAATACGTAATTCCTTCAAGAATAATTTTTTCTAAGTCTTCAGTTGATTCATTATTGTTAAGGGACTCTAAAATTTTAAAGTGAAGCATATATTCTTCATTGTTAAGTTCTGTACAAATTTTTAATCCTTTTTTAATAAATTCTGAAGCGATATTTATTTCACCAAGTTTAGAATGTTCCCTTGCTTGTAAGAAAATTGCTTTAAAATGTGTAGGCATTTTTGTTGTCACTTCAGATAGATGACGAATAGCTAATATTGATAAGTTTTGATTAGCATATAGCCAACCTAAGTTATTACGCACTCTTAACAGTAATGATTCTTCACCCTGTTTCTGTAAAATATTGATTGCTGAATTATATTTTTCCTCTGCTTGCTCGTATTGTTTTAAATATACAAATGCTGCACCTAATACGCTTTCACAAGAGGCGACATTCTTTTCATACCCTACAGCTTTTATGAAGAATTCTTTTGCTTTGGTTGCATATTCAATAGCCTCAATTGGCTGGTAAAAATGATAATAGAAAATAGCCATTCGATAATTAAATTCCCCTTTTTCTAGATCATCAGTGGCATTTACCAGTAGTCTCTCAGCTTTTTCATAATGTTCACTTGCTAAATTATAATTTGTTGTTAAAGTAGCATGAATTGCTTTAAATAAATGATAATAGTAAGAAAGTTGGTGATTAGGTGAAATCGAGTAAGAATCTATTTTATTGAAACTGTCTTTTGTGATACTTAAACCATCAGTTAAAACTTTGAAACGAAAATCTAGTAGAGAATAGTATAATGCTAAATCTTCATCTTCTTCAAAGTTTAGTTCCTTTTCCTCAATTCCATGCTTTAAGTTTGTCGCCTGGGACACATCTTGTTTAAGCATAGCTAAATACCAATCATTAAATAATTTCGTAATTTGTTCATTACCTTGTAGTTGAACGTTCATGAAATCCCCTCGCTTTTTGAATATTCTTATAAAATATAGTATCAAAAATAACAATATTTAGAAATATAATTTTTATTTCTCAATATTTGTTTAACAAGCTCATGAGTAAGTCTATTGGAATAGTTACGTTTTTGTTTTGGAGTAAAGAAAAGGAATCGGAGGAAGTGCATTTTAAAGTTCTAGTTGAGAGGGGAGAATATAAAAAAGTGTGTTCACATAATTTGTATGAACACACTTTTTTTATATTAAACAATCAAGTCCCACAAAAAGTACGATAAGGACGATTCGTCGGGGCAGGTGGAACACAGTATTCTTCTTGCTCTGTAGCATACGCATAAGGATTTGATAGAGCTTCAAGAAGTTTCTCCATTACGCTATAGTCGTCATTTGTAACAGCTGCTTCTAGTGCCTCTTCTACGCGGTGGTTTCTTGGGATGATGGATGGGTTATTATTTTTCATCATTTCGTAGGCGTTTTCTTTCGATTCTTCTTGTCTTTTTAATCGAGATTGCCACAGTTTGTACCATTCTTTAAATTCAAGACTTTCAAATAGAGCTGTATTTTCGAGCGTATCAAGAGTTAATGAACGGAATGTATTTGTGTAATCTGCTTTAAATTTCTCCATCATTTTTAAAAGTTGCTCAATAAGTGATCGATCCTGTTCCTCACTGCTAAATAGTCCTAATTTCTTTTTCATTCCAAGGAACCAAAGGTTTTCATACTGTACGCTAAATTTAGAAATTTCGTCTTGGGCAATCTTGAGTGCTTCTTCTTCATCTTCGTGCAGAATCGGTATTAAAGATTCTGCTAATCGTGCCAGATCCCATGCGGCCATATATGGCTGATTCCCATATGCGTAGCGACCTTGTGTATCGATCGAGCTAAATACAGTTCCTTGGTCGTAATTGTCCATAAAAGCACAAGGGCCGTAATCAATCGTTTCTCCACTAATCGTTATATTGTCAGTGTTCATGACGCCGTGAATAAATCCAACAAGTTGCCATTTAGCGATGAGACTTGCTTGTTTCTTTATAACTTCTTGTAGTAATGCAGTATATCGGTTTTCATGAGCCTCAATTTCTGGATAATGCCTGTTTATTGTATAGTCAGCTAGTGATTGAAGATCCTCGATAGAACCACGAGCTGCAGCATATTGAAATGTGCCGACACGTATATGACTGCTAGCGACTCTAGTTAAAATTGCTCCAGGTAACTTTGTTTCACGATATGTTGGCTCGCCAGTTGTGACAACTGCTAAACTGCGAGTAGTCGGAATATCGAGTGCATACATTGCTTCACTAATAATATACTCACGTAGCATCGGACCGAGTGCCGCACGACCATCACCACGGCGTGAATACGGAGTAGGGCCAGAACCTTTTAGCTGAATATCAAAACGTTTACCTGAAGGAGTAATTTGTTCGCCAATTAAAAGAGCGCGACCGTCGCCTAACATATTAAAATGTCCGAATTGATGACCGGCATACGCTTGTGCTAATGGATGAGCTCCTTCTGGGAGTGCATTACCAGCAAAAATAGCAATTTCGGCTTCTTTCTTCAATTCTTCAGGATTAAAGCCAAGAGATATTGCTAGTGAGTGGTTTAGTTTAACTAGCTCCGGTGAACTTACGGGAGTAGGGGGGATTTCTGTATAAAATGATTGCGGCAGAGTCGTATAACTATTATCTAAATTCCAACCAGCTTCATTATTTTTAGTCATTTTATCTCCTCCTTGTTTATTTTTTTATTATGTATTTGTACGTATGTATTCTTTGTAAAGTTAGCTAAAAGTATAATATGATATTTCCCCTTGCAATCTATTGTAAGGACTTCATTGCACTATGTCTATTTAACAGCAAATATAAAAACTCCATTTTTTTAAATGGAGTTTTTATTATTACTTAATTTTTACGATTATTTTTCCTTTTGCTCTTCCAGCCTCTGAATATTCCATTGCTTTTTGAGCATCTTCAAAAGGGAAAACTCGATCGATTACCGGTTTGATTTCACCAGCTTCAATATAGTTTGCGATAGTACGTAATTGATCTCCGCTTGGTTTCATAAATAAAAATGAATATTGAGCATTATGCTTTTTTTCAAGTGCAGTAAGTTTTCTACTTACTAATGAAAATAAGAGCGTTTTGAAAAATCCGGAACCAAATTCTTTACCGAAACGAGCATTTGGCATTCCTGAAACGGAAACGATGTTGCCGCCGTTTTTTATAATATTGAATGATTTTTCAAGTGTTGTACCGCCGATTGTATCAAATACTGCATCATAATCTTTTAGCATTTCTTCAAATTTTTCTGTTTTGTAATTAATAATTTCATCTGCGCCAAGAGACTTTACTAAATTAGAACCAGCTTCACTAGCAGTCGTTGTAACAGTTGCACCCATTATTTTTGCTAACTGAATTGCGAAAGTACCAACACCACCAGATCCAGCGTGAATTAAAATCTTTTGTCCTTTTTGTAAGTGCATGATGTCATGTAGTGCTTGATATGATGTTAAGCCAACGAGTGGAATCGAAGCAGCTTCCTCAAAACTTAAATTTTTAGGTTTTAAGGCTACATCATCCTCGTGAATGGCTATATATTCCGCGAAAGTGCCAATCTTATTTTTTCTTGGGCGTGCGTATATTTCATCACCGACTTTAAAGTGAGTTACTTTTGATCCAACCTTTACGATGACACCGGAAAAGTCATTCCCAAGGATTAGGGGCATTTCATATTTAAGTAACATCTTCACTTTTCCATCGCGTATTTTAAAATCAATCGGGTTAATACTAGCTGCATGAATTTCTGCGAGCACTTCATACTCATTTATTTCAGGAGTAGGTACCTCTGCCATACGCATTGGAACTTTCCCGTATTTATCAATTATCATTGCTTTCATTTCTTATACCTCCAAATCTCAATAAAAGTTGTGCAATAGCTTTTCAATATCTAATACAAGATTTTTTAATAAACCTAATTTTGTACGTATATCAATATAATAAAAGTTTTTTGTACCTTCTTTTCGCATTAAAATAATACCGGCTTCTCGTAAAATTCTAAGATGATGTGATACCGCTGGTCGAGAAAGGTGTGTTTTTTTCGTAATTTCGCCCACACGTAATCCGGTTTGACATTCCGTTTCCATGAGAACGAACAAAATAGCTTGCCGTGTTTCATCGCCAATTGCTAATAATACTTTTTGAGAATCAATAAAATCTTTTTTTATAACATTTAATTGTTCTTGTTTATTCATTTCAATCACTTTACCTCCTGGTAATTAGTCGAAAGGTTTAAGATGATGAACCATTACATCGATACGGTAATGCTACATGATTGTTGTATGAGCTGCAATATTGGGAAAGAAAATCGAGACGAATGAAATTTTCTGTGTTGAAAATGGTAGGGGATAGAAAAGGATAGCATATTAAAATGGATGAAGTTTTAAAAAGAAAAAGTGATTGAATAATACGTTGTTTATAAATGATAGAGGGGAAGGATTTTTAAAAAATAAGCGGTCGTAACCCCTTATAACTTTACAGGGCTACGACCGCTTATTATGTTGGTGTTTACTAAAGTGAGTTGTTTCGTTTTACTCTTTCATACATGCATAATTCAAGCAGATTATAGATATATGAAAAAGTAAAAGTAATTTGGGGCGTAATCTATCTATATGATAATTTAAAATGAAATATAAGTCTATATCTTTGTTGTTTTTTTGATTATATTTATGTCACTGAGCTCAGAACAATGATGTGGAGGGTAAATTTATGAAATCGAATTACGTATCAGTTTTAATTGTTGGAGGAGGATTATCAGGATTAGCGTCTGCTTTATTCCTTGCAAAACATAACGTTGATTATTTACTAGTTGAAAGGCACCCGTCTACTGCAATTCACCCAAAAGCAGGTGGAATCACTTTTCGTACGATGGAGTTATTTCGAGAATTGGGTTTAGAACAAAGAATTAGATCAGCGGGTAAAGCGTTAGAAAATTGTCGGGGAAGAATAGCAGTTCATACAATAGCTGAGGCGAATAAGGAAGAATTGGCACAAATGAGGGCCACTCAGTATGGAAACGATGAAAAGTTACTTCAAAAAATAGAAGAGATTAGTCCATCAAAACAAACAGCTTGTTATCAAATTACTTTAGAAGAGATGATGTTACAAGAAGCGAGAACATTAGGTGGAAAATTATCTTTTTATCATGAATTGGTTTCTTATGAACAAAATGAGCACGGAGTAATAGCAACGATTCGGAATCGTGAAACGGAAGAAGAAAGTATTATTCATTGTGATTATGTAATTGCAGCAGATGGGGCGAAAAGTAAAATACGTGAGCAGCTAGGGATAAGTACTGAGGGACGAGGTACAATCGGTGGCTATTATATGAATATTTATTTTGAAGCGGATTTAAGTGAGTTTATACAAGGCAATGCATTTGGTTTTACTATGGTACTCCATCCGGAAGTTCTTGGTGCGCTTATTCCAGTTGATAACGAAAGAAGATGGATTTACCATGTATCCTACGATCCATTAAAAGGAGAGCGACCAGATGATTTCACTATAGAACGTTGTAAACAAATCATTCAAACAGCAATTGGAAGTACAAAAATTGAGTCAGAAATAGTAAGTGTTTTACCGTGGGAAGCGACTGAAAGTACAGCCGTGAAATTTCAAGATAATCGAATCTTTTTAGTTGGTGATTCAGCACATATTATGCCGCCAACAGGAGGATTTGGTTCAAATACAGGCATACAAGATGCACATAACTTAGCTTGGAAATTAGCGGCTGTTATAAAAGGGAAAGCAAATCCAAAATTGTTAGAAACATATTATGAAGAGAGATATCCTGTTGCAAAATTAACGACGGAGTATGCGAGTAGTTTATTGTTCCGTGCTGCGAATAGAGAAGAAGGCAGTTTGAATAATATGGATGGTTTAGCTGTAACTGTCGGGTATCAGTATTGTTCTGAAGCGATAGTAGATGACTCAGCTACTTCACATAGAATGGATATCGTAGAGTTGAATGGAAGACCTGGAACGCGAGCACCACACTTTTGTGGAACGTATGATGGAAAAGAAATTTCTATACTTGATTTATTAGGAAATGATTTTGTGTTACTTATTGGAGCAGAAAATCGCGCTTGGGCCAATTGTGCACAAGATGTTTCAGCTGAATTAGGAATAAATATAAAAGTGTATCGAGTAGGTTTAACCGGAGACTTTATTGCTCAAGAAAATGTTTTTCGTGAATTATATGGTTTAGAGAATGAAGGAGCTGTAGTGATTAGACCAGATAGCTTCATTGCGTGGCGTTCAGCAAAAGGTACAGCAAATCTATGTACGGTGCTTAACGAGGTAATGAATCATTTATTGTGTAATTTTTAAGCAACTAGGAAGAAGTGTTTTATATAAGGCACTTCTTTTATCCTTTTTCAACTTACAAAATAAAAATATTGTAAGTTGAAAAAGGATATGTTAATCTTATAACCTAATTGAAATCGTATTTTTTTGCATTCAACTTACAAATAATAAAAAATGTAAGTTGTTATTGAAATAATAGTATTATGTAAATAAATTGGACGGTGAGAAAAATGACAGAGAAGGCGTTAACGAAGAATGTTGTTTTAGATGCAGCGGAAAAAGAGTTAATGAAATATGGATGGAGTAGGACGACACTTGTTAGTATTGCGAAGTCACTTGATGTTAGTCATGCGGCTTTATATTCTTATTTTCGGAGTAAGGCCACACTGCGCGACGCTATTTTAGAAAGATGGCTGCTTAAGTACTCAGATCAGCTTGAACAAATTGCCGGAAAAGATGGAGAGACGGAAATCATTTTACAAGAGTGGTTCTTTCGTTTATTTCAGCTTAAAAAGAAAGAGTTACTTGAAAATGAAGAGTTATTTACATTGAATAGTTCGTTAGTGCAGCAAAAGAATAAGGTGATTCAAAAGCACGAAGAAAGATTAGTTGGACAACTGGAGAACGTGATAAATCGTGGGATAGAGCGCAATGAGATTGAAAAACAAGATAGTTTGTTTTTAGCGCATACGTTATTTGGTTTGCTTTCATCGTTCTATCACCCTGCTTTTTCTGAGAAGTGGAAAGAAGAGAGGATAAACGAAGAGTTTCAAAAGTCGTGGGAGATTGTTGCTTGTGGCATTTTTCAAAAGTAAAAAGTTACGTATCATATAAGGCTTTCAAATAGTAGGAGAAGGGGAGATTATATGAGTCATTATAAAGAAGAGCAACAACGTGTAGATGTAGTTATTGAAAAAGTAGAGGAGGAACTGAAAGAGCTGGATGGTCGAGTTGGCTCAGTGAAGTCTGAAATTGTAAGTATTAGAAAAAAATTTTGGGAAGATGTAAAAGTAAATATAGATAATATTAAAGAAGCGGTTGAAACGGCGGCGAGTATTAGGCAAGAGGCAGAGCTTCTTGCTGAAAGAGAACATACACATCGTCATACGAAAAATGAATATAACCTTTTAACGAAAATAAAAGAAACGCCGTATTTTGGGCGGATTGATTTTAAAGAAGATACTGAAGCGGATACTGATGAAATGTATATCGGTATCGGCTCTTTTTATGATAAAGAAAATGATGAGTTTTTAGTATACGATTGGCGGGCACCTATTTCGAGCCTTTATTATGATTACACTTTAGGGAGGGCCCAGTATAAAGCGCCCATAGGTACGATTTCAGGCGATTTGCTTTTAAAACGTCAATATATGATTCGAAACGGGACGATTCAAAGTATGTTTGATACAGGTGTGACGATAGGTGATGAATTATTACAAGAAGCACTTGGACGAAATGCAAGTGAACAAATGAAAAGTATTGTAGCGACAATACAGAGGGAACAAAATCAAATTATTCGAAACGATACAAGTGATGTGTTAATTGTGCAAGGGACTGCTGGGAGCGGGAAAACTTCAGCGGCACTGCAACGTATTGCTTATTTATTGTATCGTTACCGCGGCACGGTGCATGCAGATCAAATGTTACTGTTTTCGCCGAATGAGTTGTTCAATAGTTATATTGCGAACGTTTTACCAGAGCTTGGGGAAGAAAATATGCAACAAACGACTTTTCAAGCGTATGTGGAACATATGATTGGAAAAAGCTTTACTGTAGAAGATTCATTTGCGCAGTTAGAATACGTTTTAACGAAAAAGCATGAAAGTACGTATGAAACTAGAGTGAAAGGTATTCAATATAAATCCTCGATTGAATTTATGGGACTACTTGAGAAATACGCGCGAAGCTTAAGTGAAAAAGGTTTACAATTTCATGATGTTACATGTAAAGGTGAAGTGCTCATAGAGGCAAAATCAATATGTGCTTATTTTTATAGCCTAGATATGTTTATTGCTATACCGAATCGAATACAACTTACAATGGAATGGATTCTTCGGAAGTTACATGAATTTGAAAAGATTGAAGCGAAAAAAGATTGGGTGGAACGAGAAGTTCAGTATTTAAATAAAGAAGATTACAATCGCATATTTGAAAAATTAGAGAAGGATAATCAATTTGATTATTATGAGAAGGAACATGAGTTATTAACGAAATATGTAGTGAAGAAATATTTTCGTTCGTTACGTAGAAGGGTAAAAAATTTCGCTTTTGTAAATCATCCTGCGATTTTTCAGCAGTTATTTGAAAGCATGCAGAAAGATATTTTCGTACCAGATTGCTGGGGAGATATATGTAAGCAGACAGTGAAGCATTTGAAGAATAAACAGCTAACAAATGAAGATGCAGCGCCGTATTTATTTTTAAAAGAGTTACTTGAAGGATTTAAGACGAATCACCTTGTGAAGTTTGTATTTATTGATGAAGTGCAAGATTATACAGCATTTCAATTAGCATTTCTAAAACGACTATTTCCGAAGGCGAAATGGACGTTACTTGGTGATCGTAATCAAAATATTTTCTCGCATGACCAAAATAGAGAAAACAATATTATTTCCACATTATTTGTAAATCGTAAAGTGGAAACAGTCCGGCTTAACCGTAGTTATCGATCGACAAAACCGATCATTGAATTTACAAAGTGTATGATTCCAAATGGAAATGAGATTGAAGCTTTTAATAGGGATGGTAAGAAGCCGGTTTATATAAAAGTAAGTAATGAGCGAAAGCGTGTAGAGAATATAGTTCTTAAGGTGAAAGAGTTAGAAGAAAAAGGCCATAAAACAGTTGCGGTAATTTGTAAAACAAATGAAGAATGCATGAAAGTGATGGAGTTAATAGGAGATATATTACATGTTCACCTTATGCAAAAAGAGAATACAACTTATGAGAACGGCGTTGTTATTATTCCTGCTTATTTGGCGAAAGGGATAGAATTTGACGCGGTAATTATATTTGAAGCTTCTAATGACAGCTATAATAGGGAGTCTGAACGCAATTTGTTTTACACAGCATGTACGAGGGCGATGCATGAATTATATGTATATTATGCCGGGGAGCTAACAGAATTTCTTACACATGTTCCAGAAGAATTATATATAAGGGAGAGATGTTAAATGGCGAATCAATATAATACTTTTCAAAATTGTAGTAAAGAAGTGTCAATGTTATTACCACTTCCGAAGTATGTAAAGTTGGTAAGGGAGCATGAAGAATTACGTGACGGTGTACAAGTTTCCATCAAACGCTATCAAGCAGAAGAGCTGTTACATTACGGTGGTGCTCATATTACAACCATTACTACTCAAAATGATAAGTGTTTATTAAGTTATACGAATATGATGCCAGTATACTCAGACAAACTGCCTCATAAAGATGATGCTGAACAAATAGCAATGGATGTAATGGAAAAGGTTGATCCACAATATGCAAGTGGTTTAACTTTACTACGTATAGAAAAACAAATGAGACAGTATAAAGATGAAGGAGAAATTGTTACTTTTCCTGTTTTATGGGTGAAAATGATGCATGATAATGGGAGTTTTAACTGGGTGACAATTGGAGGAGACGGACAAATCATCGAATTTGAGCGTGAAGTACGCTGGGATTATATGATGAGTCGTCGTCAAACGGAAATGTGGTATTATGATGACTGGGTGTTGGCACGTATGGGAAAAGGTCCGCAATTAATGCCGCCAGCTGCTTTAGCATAGAAACTATCTATTTAAAAAATATTCACAAATATTAATAGGTTTGGTATGATTAATTTCGACAAGTTAATCGAGGCCGGAGATATTTGAGATAAGCCATAAATTTATTTAGGGATACAGAAGTGTCCTCTAAATAAATTATGGCTTTTTTTATTGATGAACTGTAATCAATAAGGAGTTACATGTGAATAGGAGGGATATGGACAATAAATAGTATAGTAATAACATAGGGGAATTATATTTGTAAGATTGGAATTTTAATATAAGCTTATAAAAATAATGAAAGTATATCTTCTATTTCGTGTAAATCTCATTAACTTGTTGAAATTTGCAACGTAGGAAGGGTTAGAAGGATGAGAAAAATTATTAGCGTGTTAGTTATTTTCTTTATGACGGGAAGTATCTTTGCTGGGGGAGCCGTTCATGCGAAAGCAGAGGGGAAGCATGAATGGAATACGAATAAGTTTTTAAATATTGCACATCGCGGAGCAAGTGGACATGCACCTGAGCATACTTTTGCTTCTTATGATCTTGTGAAAAAAATGAAAGCGGATTATTTGGAGTTAGATATTCAGTTAACTAAGGATGGCCAGTTGATTGCCATGCATGATACAGCAGTTGATCGTACTACAAATGGAACAGGCGAAGTACGAGATAAAACATTAAGTGAAATAAAGAGTTTAGATGGAGGATCTTGGTTCAATAAAGCTTATCCAGAAAAGGCTAAGCAAGAGTATGTTGGGCAAAAAGTTCCGACTCTTGAAGAAATCTTCCAAAAGTACGGAAGAAGCATGAAGTATTACATTGAAACAAAATCACCAGATGTGTATCCAGGAATGGAAGAGAAATTGTTAGTGTTGTTAAATAAATATAATTTAGTAGGTCAAAACATGTCTTCTAGCCGTGTTATGATTCAATCATTTAGTAAAGATAGTTTAACAAAGATTCATAGTATGAATAAAAATATTCCGTTAGTTCAACTGCTTTGGTATTATCCAAATGAAAACAATGAAATTATTGAATGGTCTGGTATTACACATGAACCGAAAAGTGTAACGAATGATGATTTTCAAGAAATTAAAAAGTATGCAGTTGGTATCGGGCCAAACTTACGCAATGATAACGGAGAACTAATTATCGATGAGTCATATATGAAAATGGTTAGAAAAAATGGACTGTTAATTCACCCGTATACAATTAATGAGAAACCAGATATGAGATTGTTAATTAAATGGGGTGCTACAGGAATGTTTACAAATTATCCTGATCGATTACATAGTGTGTTAAAGGAAAAATAAATAAGTGGAAAGGTATACCAGTGTTTTAGGTATACCTTCTTTATTATGCCAGATGATAGAAGTAAAGTTCCTCTTTTAAGATAACTCTCCAATAAACCAAACCTCTTTTTCATCGATTGTATCCTCATCATACAGGATTTCTTGAAAGTGCAACGTTTGGGCAGTAGGCCAAATTGAAATTTCCCATGTCTTCCAAAAATCAGACTCATTTGAAAGAGGAATCCATTTTTGAAATTCACTATTTCTATTAAAGAAATTATGAAAGTAGTCCTCATTTTTAAATACAATAATTTGTGAATTCCACAAACTTTCTATAGAAATTAAAACAACAACTCGATATGTATGTGTATCGCTCGGTTTTATTTTTATTAAATGCTGTGCTTGATTTAATAAGGTTTGTATACATAATCGTTTTACTTTTCTAGGCGTTTTACACGAATCGATAAAAGTTTGGGAAACTGGTAAGGGCATATACCAATATTCATCGTAATAGAAAGCAGAAGGGAACGTTTTTGTATGTTCTTCAATTCGCTGTATCATAGTCCTTGTTTTACGCTTCATACCACGTACTTTCTTTTCATGCATTGTGAATCATCTCCATAAATTTTTGTAATGCAGCTGAGTGATATAGATCTTTTCGAGTAATAAAAGTAGTAGGAACTTTTTTGAATCTATTAGGTAAAGGATTGAATGATAAGTTATGTTCATGCCCCTTTAAAATTGATTTCATCATAATCGCTACGCCCATATTTGATTTTACACAGGCGAGTATTGCTTCAATTGTTCCGAATTCTAAAACTCGTTTAGGCGAGATGTCTTCTTCTAGAAGCCAGTCTTCTAATAAACTTCTATAATAGCAACCGTGACTAAAAGCGAGTAAATTCATATATTCTATGTCTTTAAGAGAGGATAAAGGTTTTTTACTAATGAGAACTAATTCTTCTTCACGAAATACATTTGTATGAAGTTCAGTATGCTGAGTAGATCCTGCTATAAATGCTCCGTCTAGTTTTCGTTCTAGCACTAACCTAATTAGTTGTTCGGTCGTACTTGTTTCTAAAATCAATTCGACTTCTGGGTATTTCTCATAATAGGCCGTTAATATAGATGGCAGCCTTACCGCGGTTGTAGATTCTGTACACCCGATTTTCAAAGTGCCTTTAGGATCAGTTCCATTACTTTGAACCGCTTTTATAGATTGATCCATTAAGTGGATAATTTGTTTGGCGTATGTTAATAAAATCTCACCGTTAGAAGTTAAAGTTACACCTTTTCCATTACGATAAAATAGAGGTACCCCCAATTCGTTTTCTAGTTGTTTCATACGCATTGTTACGCCTGATTGTACATAGTTCAAATTTTTCGCTGCGTGAGAAATATTACTTTCCTTAGCAACTTCGTAAAATACAGTTAAATCTTTTATGTCCATGCATCATCCCTCCGAAAAGGTATCATTTTTTTGATGGATTATATGATATATCTTTATTTTATATGATATCAGAACTTTCATACAATGAAAGAGGGGAGGGATGATTGTGTTAATTGAAGAAAGGATGAATAGTGCTTATAAGTGGGTTATGTTAATTTTTGCGACGATTGCTCAAACAACAGCGACGCTTATAACATATGGTGTCGGAGCTTTCGCTTTATTTTGGAAAGAAGAATATGCGCTTACGAATATGGAAAGTGGATTGTTAGTAAGTGTTGTAAATATTGGACCGTTATTTTGCATGCTTTTTGTCGGTCGGTTACTGGATCAATATAATGAAAAATTATTAATTTCTATCAGTTCATTTTTGCTAGGGAGTTCGTTTTTACTAACTAATATAGTAAACGGGTTTAATGGTCTGTTATTTGTACTTTTATTAGTAGGAATGTTTTATAGTGTTTCCCAGCCAGGAGGAAGTAAAGTGATTTTAAAATGGTTCCCAAAAGAAAATCGAGGATTAGCAATGGGAATAAGGCAAGCTGGTATACCGATTGGTGGCGCATTAGCGGGAGTGCTAATCCCGTTTCTAACAATACAATATAATGTGACTTACGCGATAAATAGTATGGCATGCATTTGTATAATTGGCGGAATATTATTTTTTATGTTTTATAAAGAGTCATATGTTCAAGAGGATGTAAGGAAAGAACATATTAAAATTTCTTTTTGGACGCAGCTAAAAGTAGTGATATGTAAAAAAGAGTTGTATCCAATATATATAACGGGTATTTGCATGATTTCATTGCAAATGGTGTTAGTTGGGCACTTTATGAAATTTTTAGTGAGGGAAGAATCAATTACATTAATTGAAGCTGGAACAGTATTTTCAGTGATGTTCTTTTCTGGAATGATTGGCCGTGTTGTATTAGCAGCTAGTAGTGATGTGTTTTATAAGGGGAATCGGCATACACCTTTATTTATAGCTGTCTGTGCTTCTATCGGTTTGATTCTATTGTTAGTAATGAGCATACATACAGTAACGAGTGGAGTGTTGTATGGTGTAAGCGCATTGTTAGGCTTCTTTTCAATTGGTTGGTTTAGCCTTTTTATCGTTGAAGTTGCTGAATTGGCAAGTGAAGAATGTGTTGGAATAACAGTTAGTTTGGCACTTACATTCAATCAAATTGCGATTATTGTTGCACCCGTTTTATTTGGCTATATTGTCGATGAGAAAGGATATACGTATGCGTGGTTGTGTATAGTGATATTATTAAGTATTTCGGCAGTGAGTATATATGGTAAAAACAAAAAAATAAAAGAAAGTTAGCAATGTAAATTTATTATGAAGAAAGTCTAAAGAAATGCCGAATGAGCGACATTTCTTTTTTTATATGTTGTATAATCAAAATATAAATGAGATTCGTTTTCAATGACGTTCATTGCCTCTTTTGAAATTGCCTGTTACTTTAGCCATAATGAGTTGTTTTTCTGTATCGTTCTGAGCATGATTTATTTTGTTTAAAAATTTTTCTGCATCATTTCCTTTTAATAGCATAATTTGTTTTCCGTAATATTCAATTAAAACCATGTTATTTTTTGTTACTCTGTAATAGAACATCCTATCATCTAAACGATTGCGTTTATCAGTATTTTTCATCGTAACAACTCCATTTCTTATTATGTGTAACAAATGTTACATAAGCTGTTGAAATTATAGTAGAGTGTATCCGATTGTAAGGTGGAAATTTTGCAAGAAAGAAATACAATAGA
>NZ_JAKUFT010000045.1:0-41069 GCF_022663605.1 Bacillus cereus group sp. BfR-BA-01379 | reverse complement strand
AGTCTACAACTAGGGTGGTACCGCGATAAATATCGTCCCTACTGATTGAATCAGTAGGGATTTTTTGTACAAAAAAGTGGGTTTTTATCTAGTAGATAGTGTCCTTATAGTAAGTATTCGTTTAAAATAAGAAGAGGTATCGATTCCACTTAAAATTTGTATAATTTATCAGTTCAGAAAATAGAGAATTTTTCATTCTCTTACTATACTTTTAAAACATTAGAGGAGGATTTCCAAATGGCAAATCATGAATTAGATCAATTACGTAAACAGGTAGATGAAATTAACTTACAACTATTACACCTTTTAAACAAACGTGGTGAAATCGTTCAAAAAATTGGGGAGCAAAAGCAAGTACAAGGTACGAAACGTTTTGATCCAGTACGTGAGCGTGAAGTGCTTGATATGATTGCAGAGCATAACGAAGGACCGTTCGAAACGTCAACAGTTCAACACATTTTCAAAACAATCTTCAAAGCTAGCTTAGAATTACAGGAAGATGATAACCGTAAAGCATTACTAGTATCACGTAAAAAGAAACAAGAAAACACAATCGTTAATGTAAAAGGTGAATTGATTGGAAACGGAACACAAACATTCATTATGGGACCTTGTGCGGTAGAAAGCTTAGAACAAGTTCGTCAAGTAGGGCAAGCGATGAAAGACCAAGGCCTAAAATTAATGCGCGGTGGTGCTTTCAAACCGAGAACATCTCCATACGATTTCCAAGGTTTAGGAGTAGAAGGATTACAAATTTTACGCCAAGTAGCAGATGAGTTCGACTTAGCGATCATTAGTGAAATTTTAAATCCGAACGATGTTGAAATGGCGCTAGACTACGTTGATGTCATTCAAGTTGGAGCACGTAACATGCAAAACTTCGATTTATTACGAGCTGTAGGTAAAGTTAACAAGCCAGTATTACTAAAACGTGGATTAGCAGCAACAATTGATGAGTTCATTAACGCAGCTGAATACATCATTGCACAAGGTAACGACCAAATTATTCTATGTGAGCGTGGTATCCGCACATACGAAAGAGCGACACGTAACACATTAGACATTTCAGCAGTACCGATTTTAAAGAAAGAAACACATTTACCAGTTATCGTTGACGTAACGCATTCAACTGGACGCAGAGATTTATTATTACCAACAGCGAAAGCAGCACTTGCAATTGGTGCAGATGCAGTTATGGCTGAAGTACATCCAGATCCAGCAGTTGCATTATCAGATTCTGCACAACAAATGGATATTCCAGAATTCCATAGATTCATGGATGAGTTAAAAGGATTCAAAAATAAATTATCTTAATCCCATATCATATATGCGCTGAAGAGGAAACAGTAGTGCTTATCTCCCTGTTAAAGAGAGCTGATGGTCGGTGAGAATCAGTACAAAGGTAAGCATGAATTACAGCCTTGGAGCATCTTTTCCGCCAACTGTTGGAGGGAAAGACGGTCAAATGATCGTTAAAGAAGAAGAGAGGTAGACGAAAGTTGTCTACAACTAGGGTGGTACCGCGATAAACATCGTCCCTACTGAGCGCTCAGTAGGGACTTTTTTGTACAAAAAAATAGTAAAGGGGCAAGAGAAATGAGATACATTACAGCTGGAGAATCACATGGGCCGCAGTTAACAGTTATTTTAGAAGGTGTACCAGCAGGTTTAACATTAACAGTGGAACATATTAATAAAGAATTATTAAGAAGACAAAAAGGGCACGGACGCGGAAGACGTATGCAAATTGAAACTGATACAGTTGAAATTGTAAGTGGTGTTCGTCATGGGATGACACTTGGCTCGCCGATAACGTTAATCGTAAAAAACGATGATTTCAAACATTGGACGAAAGTAATGGGTGCAGAGCCAATTTCGGAAAAAGAAAGTAAAGAAATGAAACGTACAATTACAAAACCACGTCCAGGACATGCGGATTTAAACGGAGCAATTAAATACGGTCACCGTGATATAAGAAATGTGCTAGAGCGCTCATCTGCAAGAGAAACGACAGTTCGTGTAGCTGCTGGTGCAGTTGCGAAACAAATTTTAAAAGAATTAGGCGTAGAAATTGCAGGGCATGTACTTGAAATTGGTGGAGTAAAAGCAAAACATATTTCAAAGTTATCAATTGAAGAGATTCAAACAATTACTGAAAACTCACCAGTTCGATGTTTGGATAAAGAAGTAGAACAAGAGATGATGGGTGCGATAGATAACGCTAAAAGTAGTGGAGATTCAATCGGTGGCATTGTTGAAGTCATTGCAGAAGGCATGCCAATAGGTGTCGGTAGTTACGTTCATTACGATCGTAAATTAGATGCAAAACTTGCTGGTGCAATTATGAGTATTAATGCATTTAAAGGTGCTGAAATTGGCATTGGTTTTGAAGCGGCAAGACAGCCAGGAAGTAAAGTGCATGATGAAATTTTATGGGATGAAGAACAAGGATACACGAGAAATACGAATAATGCCGGCGGTTTAGAAGGTGGTATGACAACAGGCATGCCAATTGTCGTAAGAGGTGTGATGAAGCCAATACCTACATTATACAAACCGTTAGCAAGTGTTGATATTGATACGAAAGAATCATTCCAAGCGAGTATTGAAAGATCTGATAGTTGTGCAGTACCAGCAGCAGGAGTAGTAGCTGAGTCTGTTGTAGCATGGGAACTTGCACATGCACTAGTCGAACAATTCGGAAAAGATCGTATAGAATTAATCCAGCAAAACATTACGCAACATAACAAATACGCAAAAGAATTTTAATAAAAGGTGGTTTTAACATGCAAGTAAAAGATCAACTCTCATCATTACAACCATATAAACCAGGTAAATCACCTGAACAAATGAAAGAAGTGTACGGAGATCATTCATTTGTGAAATTAGCATCGAATGAAAACCCATTCGGCTGCTCACCACGTGTTTTAGATGAGTTGCAAAAATCGTGGTTGGAACATGCTTTATATCCTGACGGAGGTGCTACAACGCTCCGTCAAACAATTGCAAATAAGTTACATGTACAAATGGAACAAGTACTTTGCGGTAGTGGATTAGATGAAGTCATTCAAATCATAAGTCGTGCAGTACTGAAAGCAGGAGATAACATCGTGACGGCTGGTACGACATTCCCGCAGTACCGTCATCATGCAATTATTGAAGGCTGTGAAGTGAAAGAAATTCCTTTAAATAACGGTGTATACGATTTAGACGAAATTTCGTCAGCGGTAAATAATAATACGAAAATCGTATGGATTTGTAATCCAAATAACCCGACAGGCACATATGTGAATGATCAAAAATTGTCTCAATTTATTGAAGGTATTAGTGAAAATACGTTAATTGTCATTGATGAAGCGTACTATGAATACGTAACAGCAAAAGATTTCCCAGAGACATTACCGCTATTAGAAAAACATAAAAATATTTTTGTACTTAGAACGTTTTCTAAAGCATACGGATTAGCTTCTTTCCGCGTTGGATATGCGATTGGACATGAAGAGCTAATCGAGAAATTAAATGTCGTACGTTTGCCATTTAACGTATCTTCATTAGCGCAAAAAGCAGCGACGATTGCTTTTGGTGATGACGAGTTTATTGAAGAAATAGTTCGTGTGAATACAGAAGGATTACAACAATACGAAAGCTTTTGTAAGGAAAATGAAATTCCATTTTATCCATCGCAAACAAATTTCATCTTCTTGCCAGTTGAGAATGCTGGGGAGATTTATGAAGCTTGTGCACACGCAGGATTTATTATTCGTCCGTTCCCAAATGGTGTCCGTATTACAGTCGGAACAAGGGAGCAAAATGAAGGAGTGATTTCAGTGTTACAACAACACTTTGAAAATAAAAAAAGAAAGTCTCGAGATGAGGCAAATGCGTAAAAAGGTAGTTTTAATTGGAACTGGTTTAATAGGGGGCTCTCTTGCATTAGCAATTAAGAAAGAGCACGATGTAACGATAACAGGTTATGATATTTTTCAAGAACAAGTAGAGCGTGCAAAAGAATTACACGTAGTAGATGAAGTAGCGGTAGATTTACAGCATGCGTGTGAAGAGGCGCATTTAATTGTTTTTGCTTCTCCAGTTGAAGAAACGAAGAAGTTATTACACAAATTAGCGTCATTTCGATTACGAGAAGATGTTATTGTAACCGATGTTGGTAGTACAAAAGGGACGATTATGAATGAAGCAGAAGCTTTATTTTCAAAGGAAGTTTCTTTCATTGGTGGACATCCAATGGCAGGTTCTCATAAAACGGGCGTTGAAAGTGCAAAAGCACATTTATTTGAAAATGCATTTTACATTTTGACACCGATGAATCATGTGCCAAATGAACATGTAGAAGAACTAAAGCGTTGGTTACAAGGGACAGGATCTCATTTTCTCGTTTTAAATACGGAAGAACATGATTATGTAACAGGAATTGTAAGTCATTTTCCGCATCTTATTGCAGCAGGGTTAGTAAAGCAAGTGGAGAAACATGCAGGAGATAATCCACTTATTCATCAACTAGCTGCTGGAGGTTTTAAAGACATTACACGTATCGCATCTAGTAGCCCAAAAATGTGGAGTGATATTGTTAAGCAAAATCGTGAGCATTTAATGGTATTATTAAAAGAGTGGATCTCTGAAATGGAAGATTTATATGATACAGTTTCTACCGGAGATGCAGGCGAGATTCAAAACTATTTTGCAGACGCGAAAGAATACCGTGACTCTTTACCAGTACGAAAAAGAGGGGCAATTCCTGCCTATCACGACTTATACGTCGATGTTTTAGATAAAGTAGGAGCATTGGCTCACATTACGAGCATTTTAGCACGCGAAGAAATTAGTATTACGAACTTGCAAATATTAGAAGCGCGTGAAGGATTGCTAGGGGTGTTACGTATTAGCTTCCAAAGAGAAGAAGATCGTATGAAAGCAAAGCTAGCGCTTAGAGAAGAAAAATACCAAACTTATGAAACAATTTAAATGAGAAGGTGAAAACGTGAAGGAAAGAACGATACAACCTGTTAATAACGGATTAAATGGCAACATTACAATTCCAGGAGATAAATCCATTTCACACCGTGCTGTCATGTTCGGTGCGATTGCAGAAGGAAAAACAACAATTAAAGGTTTCTTGCCCGGTGCAGACTGTTTAAGTACGATTTCTTGCTTTAAAGAAATGGGAGTAGACATCGTGCAAAATGGTGATGAAGTCACTGTAGTTGGTAAAGGATTAGAAGGTTTACAAGAACCGAAAGCTGTATTAGATGTTGGTAATTCTGGTACAACAATACGTTTAATGTCAGGGATCTTGGCAAATACACCATTTTTCTCTTGTGTACAAGGTGATGCATCTATCGCAAAAAGACCGATGAAACGTGTTACAAACCCATTAAAACAAATGGGTGCAAACCTTGATGGTCGTGAAGAAGGAACGTTCACACCGTTAACAATACGTGGCGGAGATTTAAAAGCAATTGAATACACTTCACCTGTAGCAAGTGCACAAGTAAAGTCAGCTATTTTACTTGCAGGACTTCGAGCAGAAGGTGTAACAGCTGTTACAGAACCACATATTTCACGCGATCATACGGAAAGAATGCTTGAAGCCTTTGGAGTTAAAGTAACGCGCGAAGGAAAAACAGTGAAACTTGCAGGTGGACAAAAGCTAACAGCAACAGACGTCCAAGTGCCAGGTGACGTATCATCAGCAGCATTTTTCCTAGTAGCGGGCGCAATCATTCCAAATAGTAAACTAGTATTACAAAATGTAGGGATGAATCCAACTCGTACTGGTATTATTGATGTATTAGAGAAAATGGGTGCTACGTTTACTGTAGAGCCAATTAACGAAGGAGCATCAGAACCAGCTGCAAACATTACAATTGAAACATCTTCATTAAAAGGAACTGAAATTGGCGGAGATATTATCCCAAGATTAATTGATGAAATTCCTGTAATTGCTTTAGCAGCAACACAAGCAGAAGGAATTACAGTTATTAAAGATGCACACGAATTAAAAGTTAAAGAAACGAACCGTATTGATACAGTCGTTGCAGAATTAACGAAGCTAGGAGCTCGCATAGAAGCAACTGACGACGGGATGATTATTTACGGGAAATCAGCTCTAAAAGGTAATACAGTAAATAGTTACGGTGACCACCGCATCGGAATGATGCTTGCGATCGCTGGATGTATCGCAGAAGGAAAAACAACAATTGAAGATGCAGAAGCAGTAGGCGTATCATATCCTACATTCTTCGAAGAACTTCAAACGTTAGCTAAATAAAGTGAAACTTTAATCAGTGGGGGGTTCTTCATCCCCCACTGATTATTAGTTGAACCAATCGGACTTTTACGGGCAGTTGATCCCCCACCTAAATTCTTTGCTTTCGCTAAATTTTGAGGTGGGGGTCTTACTGCCCGTTAAAGCGGGATAAAGTAATAAGAAGCAGATACAGGATGTATCTGCTTCTTATATTGGATTCGTTTCGTGAAGTTCATATAATTTCATTTACCACACTGTAATATTGAGAATTATGGTACAATTCAAACAAGGAATGGAGGAGAAGTATATGAACGTTATACGATTAAAAGAAGATAAATTTAAAGAAGCATTACGCTTATCAGAATACGCTTTTCAATATAAAGTTGAAGAGGAACGATTGCAGCAACAACTTACAAAGATGAAAGAAAGTCATGAAATATACGGTATTATGGAAGGGGAAGATTTAGCAGCAAAACTGCATCTCATTCCGTTTCATATATACATAGGCAAAGAAAAATTTAAAATGGGTGGCGTTGCAGGGGTAGCGACGTATCCAGAGTATAGAAGAAGCGGGTATGTAAAAGAATTGCTTCGACACTCACTACAAACGATGAAAAAAGATGGATATACAGTATCGATGCTACATCCATTTGCCGTTTCATTTTACCGTAAATATGGATGGGAACTTTGTGCGAACCTCCTTGTATGTCAAATGACAAAGAGCGATTTCGTGATGAAAAAACAAGTAAACGGTACTGTGAAACGATTCAATAAAGAAAATCACCCTGAAGAGGTCGAGAAACTTTATGAAACATTTGCACAATGTTTTTCCGGTATGCTAGTTCGCGATGAAAAATGGTGGTTACAAGCTGTTTATGATGATTTAACATTAGCGATTTATTACGATAAAAATAAAACGGCAGCAGGCTACATGCTATATAAAATTGAAAACAGCAAAATGACAGTAGAAGAATTTGTTCCACTGCATAATGAGGCGCGAAATGGCCTGTGGAACTTTATTTATCAGCATGATTCTATGATTAAAGAACTTGAAATGACTATAAGTGAAAACGAACCGCTATTATATACACTACAAGAGCCACGCGTGAAGGCAGAAATAAAGACGTATTTTATGGGCAGAATTGTAGATGTGGAGCAGTTCCTAAAACAATATGAATTAAACTGGAACAATGTACAGCAAGAAGTGATTTTACAGATTACAGATTCGTTTGCACCGTGGAATAACGTTACAGTGAGGCTTGCAAATCATGAAATAACAATTGTAGAAGAAACAATGGAAAAAGGAATCAAGCTGGATATAAACGCATTATCTACAATAATGTTTGGATACAAACGTCCGTTAGAACTTAATGAACTAGAATTCATTACCGGAAGCGAAGAGGAAATACAAGCATTTGAGAATATAGTTCCAGTACGTAAAGCTTTTATTTATGATTTCTTTTAAGTTTTAAATAGGGAATTGGGCTGTCCCAAACAAAATTTTGGGACGCCTTTCTCTTTGATTGTCGTTTTTTTCGGTAAGTCGATATATTTTAAAAACCGCTGATATAAATTTATTCACAAACACGGGATTAAAATTGCAACTATACGTAGTCACGCACTTGACTTTTAGTCCCTGTAATTTATAATTAAAAACGGAATGAATTTTCATTCCTGAAAATAGAGGTGGAAAAAATGGCTAAAAACAAACAAGAGGATATTTTTGATGCTGCGATGCAACTTTTTGCAGAGCGTGGTTACGATGGTACGACAATTCCAATGATCGCTGAAAAAGCAAATGTCGGTGCGGGTACTATTTATCGCTATTTTGCAAATAAAGAGGCACTTGTTAACTCATTATTTTCAAAAAGTATGTTACAGCTTTCTGAAATGATAAAAACGGATTTTCCTGTTGAAGCAAATATTCGTGAACAGTTTAGTCATACGTATAACCGTTTATTTGAATTTGCGAGAAACAATGTGGATGCTTTTTTATTTACAAATTCTCACTGCGATAGTTATTTTCTTGACGAACAGAGTAAGAAAATATTTGACGATTTTATAGGCTTCTTTATGAATATTATTGAAGATGGAATTGCAAAAGGTTTTCTTCGTCCATTGCCTCCAGTTGCTTTAATTATTATTGTATATCAACCGTTAGAAAAATTAACGAAAGTAATTGCAACAGGGCAATTAGAATACTCAAAAGAGTTAGTAAAAGAATTGGAAGAAAGCTCTTGGAATGCTATTAGAATCATTTGATTCTATAGCTTTATAAGGACAGGAATGAATATTCATTCCTAAATAGATTAAAAAAATGAAAGTAGGAGAGGATATTTGTGTAACTAAGGGAATGAACATTCATTCCGGAAAGAGTAGTTTAATAGAGTTTATAAAATAAATTAATAAAACGATAGGAATGAACGTTCATTCCTGAAAAATAGTTTCGAAATGATAGGAATGAATATTCATTCCTAAACTAACGTGAAACTTTCAAAACGGGAGATGATTAATATGAGTAAGCTGAAAAATTGGAGAAGTTTATCTTTTCTATTATGGATAGTTATTACTATTACAATGATCGTAACGATGCCTAATATGGATAAATTAGTGAAAGAAAAAGGGCATATTACGATTCCTAATACAGAGCAAAGTAGTATCGCTGACAAAATGATAAGAGAGATGGATAAAGACGGGACAGAAAAATATGATGTTATAGCTGTTTTTAATAGTGGAAGTAAAGCAGCTTTAACAACTGAACAAAAAGATGAAATAATAAAAACAATCAACGCCCTGCAAAATGAAAAAGAGCAATTAGGAATTAAGGAAGTTGTTTCACATTTAGATAATAAAGACTTGGAAAAGCAATTGATATCTAAAGACAATACGACCATTTTAACGCAAATCTCTGTGGATAAAAAACACGGTGAAATATCAAAAATTGCAAATGGGCTTCATAATAAAATTAAACCGAAGGGCGTTAAAACATACTTAACAGGAAGTGATTTAATTGCGGGTGATTTTCTTACATCCTCTCAAGAGGGAGTGAAAAAGACAGAAATTATTTCTATCATTTTCATTTTAGTTGTATTAATCATTGTATTTCGTTCACCAATTGTTCCAATCGTTTCTCTGCTTACAGTTGGTGTATCATACTTAGTTTCAATGGGGATTATTGCCCATCTAGTAGATCAATTTAATTTTCCGTTTTCTAACTTCACACAAGTGTTTGTAGTTGTTGTCCTGTTTGGGGTTGGAACAGACTATAACATTTTATTATATACAAGGTTTAAGGAAGAATTAAGTAAACAAGAAAATGCATTTTTAGCTACGAAAGAAACGTTTAAATTGGCAGGGAAAACCGTTTTATATAGCGGAATAGCAGTACTAATTGGTTTTGCATCTCTTGCTTTAGCGAGTTTTAAATTATATCAATCTACTTCAGCAGTAGCAATTGGTGTCGCAGTATTATTACTCGTATTAACTACGTTAAATCCATTTTTCATGGTGCTATTAGGAAAAGGAATGTTTTATCCAGTAAAAACATTTAAAGGCCATGAGGATAGTCGTTTATGGGGATTTCTTGCGAAAAACTCAGTAGTAAGACCATTCGCAGCTTTAATCATTGTATTTGTGATATCGATTCCTTTCGTAATGAAATACTCTAATACACTAAATTACAATGATTTATTTGAAGTAGATAATAAATATGAGTCGAAAATGGGGATTAACGTAATAGAAGCCCATTTTCCACCTGGTTTTTCTTCACCAAGTACGTTAGTCATTCAATCGGATAACAAGTTAGATGATGCGAGTTCTCTTCAAACTTTAGATGAACTAACTGATAAGATTTTGAAAGTGAAAGGTGTTTCAGAAGTATATTCACCGACGCGTCCAACTGGTGAAAGGATAAAAGAACTATATATAAATAAACAAGCGGGAGAACTAAATACAGGTTTAGGAGATGCCAATGGTGGTATAAAGGAAATTAATGATGGATTAACTACTGCGAAAGATAAAATGGGTAGTAAAGACTCAAATAGTCTTGCAAACGTTCAAAAGTTAATTGATGGAACAAACGAAGCGAAAAACGGTGTAACAGCATTAGGAACAGCTTTACATCAACTATCAACTGGTATAAATGACGGAGCACAAGGTGCGCAGAAAATTGAGAGTGGATTAACTTCAGTAAATGAAAATATAAATGTTTTATCTAATGCAACTTCACAAATTCATGCTGGTTATGCGCAGTTAGAAAAAGGATTAAGTTCATACGATCAATACTTCGGAAGTATTTCTCAAGCCATTGATGGTGCGAAAAAAGGTTATGAACAAATTGAAATGTTAATGACCAATTTCATTCAAACGAAACCAGAATTAGCAAATGATCCGAACATACTGCAAACGATAGGAATTGCTAAAGAGGCTCAAAAGCAATTAGGTGTGCTTTCAAATGAATTAAATCAATTAGCAACGCAGCATAAAGCGGCGATGGGCTCATTTAAAGAAGCGAATCAATCGTTATTGAAAGTGGATAACGGCTTAAAAGAAATGAACAATGGAGTTACTAAATTACGAAAAGGAGCAGCTGATCTTAAAAATGGATTAGATGAAGGTGCTTCAGGTTCTAAACAAATTGCGAACAAGTCATCTGAGTTACAAACCGGATTAACAAAAATAAATGATGGGCAAGGCCAGTTATTAACCGGGCTGAAAGACTTGCAAGAACAGATGGGGCAATTACAATCAGGATTATTTAAAAGTACAGAAGGGCTCGAAAAGGTAAGTAACGGACTAGGGGATGCTCAGAAATATTTAGGAGAATTGAATGAATCCAAAAGCTCTGAGAAATTTTATATTCCAAAAGAAGTTTTAGAGGGAGAAGATTTCCAAAAAGCATTGAATACGTACATGTCACATGATAGAAAGACTGCAAAAATGACAATCATTTTAGACGTAAATCCGTATTCGAAAGAAGCGATGCCAATCATTGAAGAAATTAATAAAACGATAGACGGTACGTTAAATGGTACAGAATTAAAATCAGCCAAAAAAGCGATCGGCGGTACAACAGCAAGAAACGTTGATTTAAAAGAAGTAACAGGCCAAGATTTCTTACGTACAGCTACGATTATGTTAATTGGAATTGCGGTTGTATTACTCGTTATTACACGGTCATTTTTAAATACAATCTTCATTATTGGCTCTTTAATATTAGCTTATTTTGCATCACTTGGTATAAGTGAACAAATTAGTACACACATACTAAACGTAGAGTCATTAAGCTGGAATGTACCATTCTTTAGTTTTATAATGATAGTCGCTTTAGGTGTGGATTATAGCATTTTCGTAATGATGCGATACAATGAGTTAGAAGGGGACCCTGCAACGAAAATTGTAAATGCATCTCGTCACATAGGAGGAGTCGTATTATCAGCTGCGCTTATTTTAGGTGGTACATTTGCTGCATTAATCCCTTCAGGTGTATTGACACTTATACAAGTAGCATCCGTTGTTGGTGTTGCACTGTTACTATTAGCTATCATTGTAATGCCAATATTGTTACCTGCTTTAATAGGGTTAACGAATAAAATGAAGAATTATACGAAAAAATTAAGTAAAAGAAAGTAAAAAAATCCCCTTTTAAAAGGGGATTTTTCTTATTTAATAAATTTGTCCATCACATCTTTATATTTTGCAAATTCCTCATTTATCATATCTCTATTCATTATAAAATTTGCTTCTATATAATATTGTTTCATTAAAAACATACATTTTATTCAAGGTAGAAAAGGGATGAATAGCAATCAACCGTTGCTATTCATCCATCTTCTACTATATAATAGCTATAGTCTACAATAATTGAGTCGTAATATGCGATTTTTTAAGACAATCGGTGAGAAAACGCTGAAATAAGCGGTATTAGTAGGAGGACACAAATGATTACAGTAAGTAACGTTAGTTTGCGTTTTGCGGATCGCAAATTATTTGAAGATGTTAACATAAAATTCACGCCAGGTAACTGCTACGGTTTAATCGGAGCAAACGGTGCTGGTAAATCGACATTTCTAAAGATTTTATCTGGAGAAATCGAACCATCAACAGGTGACATACATATTACGCCAGGTGAGCGTTTAGCAGTATTAAAACAGAACCACTTCGAATATGAAGAGTTCCCAGTATTAGAAACAGTAATTATGGGTCACACGCAACTTTATAAAGTAATGCAAGAGAAAAATGCCATTTACATGAAAGAAGACTTTAGTGATGAAGATGGTATGCGTGCTGCTGAACTTGAAGGTGAGTTCGCTGAGCTTAACGGTTGGGAAGCAGAATCAGAAGCTGCAATCCTTCTTAAAGGTTTAGGTATTGGTGAAGATGTTCATGATAAGAAATTGTCAGAATTAACTGGAGCAGAGAAAGTAAAAGTATTACTTGCTCAAGCTTTATTCGGTAAACCAGACATTCTATTACTAGATGAGCCTACCAACCACTTGGACTTAAAAGCGATTCAATGGTTAGAAAACTTCTTAATGAACTTTGAAAATACAGTAATCGTTGTATCCCATGACCGTCACTTCTTAAATAAAGTTTGTACGCACATGGCTGATCTTGATTTCGGTAAAATTCAACTTTATGTTGGTAACTATGACTTCTGGTATGAGTCAAGCCAATTAGCTTTAAAATTAACACAAGATGCTAATAAGAAAAAAGAAGAGAAAGTAAAAGAGTTACAAAACTTCATTGCACGCTTTAGCTCAAACGCATCTAAAGCGAAACAAGCAACTTCTCGTAAAAAATTATTAGATAAAATTACATTAGATGATATTAGACCATCATCACGTCGTTATCCATTCGTTGGCTTTACACCTGAGCGAGAAATAGGAAATGACTTATTAACTGTTGAAGGTCTTTCTAAAACAATTGATGGCGAAAAAGTGTTAGATAATGTGTACTTCACTTTAAATAAAGGTGATAAAGTTGCATTTATCGGTCGTAACGATATTGCGATGACAACATTATTTAAAATTCTTATGGGTGAAATGGAGCCAGATAGCGGTTCATTCAAATGGGGCGTTACAACATCTCAATCTTACTTCCCAAGAGATAACTCTAAATACTTTGAGAACAGTGACTCTAACTTAGTTGATTGGTTACGCCAATTCTCTCCACAAGATGAGTCAGAAAGCTTCTTACGTGGTTTCTTAGGCCGTATGTTATTCTCAGGTGAAGAAGTTAAGAAGAACGTTTCTGTATTATCTGGGGGCGAAAAAGTTCGTTGTATGCTATCTAAAATGATGTTAAGTGGTGCGAACGTAATCACACTTGACGATCCAACGAACCACTTAGACCTTGAGTCTATCACTGCATTAAACAATGGTTTAATCGCATTTAAAGGTACAATGCTATTCACATCTCATGACCATCAGTTCGTACAAACAATTGCAAACCGCATTATCGAAGTAACGCCAAACGGTGTAATTGATAAAGAGGCTACTTACGATGAGTTCTTAGAAAATGAAGAACTTCAAAAACAAGTAGATGCAATGTACAAAGGTCAATAATAAATGATGAAAAACCTCGCTCTCGTAATGAGAGTGAGTTTTTTTTATAATCATTGATTATATGAACTATGAATAATTATACAAAAATAACTTTGGAGGTTGAAAGATATTTTGATGTTACAAATATAGAAATGGCTGCATCATGAATAAACTTGAAATAAATGAAAGGGGTGTAATATACACCGGATAAAAACAAATGTTTTCTATTGTGAATTTCATTATATTACATGAATGTTCCAGAACTGGAGACATATTTATTTGCGAAGCAGTGAATAAAGGTTTATAGTATGTGGAGTCATAATTAGTGGATGAGACTTGGGAGAAAACAGAAAATGTTACAAAAGTATTTTGTTAAATAGAAACCAAGGTCAAAATATTTAAAAAGAAATAGTTGAATAAATAAAAGCTTCAAATTATAATTACTAATATTCTTCATATAGTTAAACAGATAAAATCTATTTGAAGATGAAAAATTGAATAGATAGACAGACTTATATCAAAATAAGCCTTGGATGATTAAAAGAGGTGGAGAGATGAAACAGTTCTTATTAAAGAGCAAAAGTGTGTTAAGCAATCACTTTGGATTTTTTGTGTTTGCCATTGTTTTATTCTGGTTAAAAACATATGCAGCATATGTGACAGAATTTAATTTAGGGATATCCAACACAATCCAAAAGTTTTTACTGTTTTTCAACCCGTTAAGCTCAGCAGTTCTATTTTTAGGGCTCGCATTATTTGCAAAGGGGAAACGTGCTTACATTTGGTTAATTGTTATTAATTTGTTAATGTCTATACTTTTATACGCAAACGTAGTATATTATCGCTTTTTCAGCGACTTTATTACGTTCCCGACATTAACACAAACGAATAACTTTGGAGATTTAGGTGGTAGTATTTTTGCATTACTACACGCATATGATCCACTATATTTCTTAGATACAATCATTTTAATTGTTTTAGTAGCAACAAAATTTGCAAGTCCAAAACCTATCCGTGTTGCGAAGCATAAATTATCACTAGTATTTGTAGCAGGTATTTTATTATTCAGCATTAACTTAGGTCTTGCAGAATCCGATCGTCCTGAATTATTAACAAGAACATTTGACCGTAATTATATTGTGAAATATTTAGGGGCATACAACTATACGATTTATGATGGCATTCAAAGTGCGAAAGCATCAACAGAACGAGCGTTAGCTGATGGAGATAATATGACTGAGGTTAGAAATTATCTTGCATCAACATATGCAAGTCCAAATCCTGAGTACTTTGGTAAAGGTAAAGGAATGAACGTAATTTATATTCATTTAGAGTCATTCCAAAACTTTTTAATCGATTATAAATTAAATGGGCAAGAAGTTACACCGTTCTTAAATTCATTTACAAAAGATGCGAATACGTTATACTTTGATAACTTCTTCCATCAAACAGGACAAGGTAAAACATCTGATGCGGAGTTCATGCTAGAAAACTCAATGTTTGGATTACCACAAGGATCTGTTTTTACAAATAAAGCTCATAACACGTTTCAATCAGCACCAGCTATTTTAGGTCAACAAGGATACACATCAGCAGTGTTCCACGGTAACTATAAAACGTTCTGGAACCGTGACGAGATTTATAAATCATTTGGTTTTAATAAATTCTTTGATGCGTCATACTACGATATGAACGAAAAAGATGTAGTAAACTATGGATTAAAAGATAAACCGTTCTTTAACGAATCTATTCCATTATTACAAACATTGAAACAACCGTTCTATACGAAGTTCATTACGCTATCGAACCATTTCCCTTATCCGATTGATAAAGAAGAAGCGACGATTGAACCAGCTAAAACAGGTGATTCATCAGTAGATACGTATTTCCAAACAGCACGTTATTTAGATGAGTCTGTAAAAGGATTCTTGGATTACTTGAAACAATCTGGTTTATACGATAACTCAATTATCGTTATGTACGGTGATCATTACGGCATTTCCGATAATCATGGTGCAGCAATGTCTCAAATAATGGGTAAAGAAATGAACTCATTCGAAAATGCACAGCTGCAACGTGTACCATTAATCATTCGTGTTCCAGGAATGAAGGGTGGCGTACAGCATCAATACGGCGGAGAAATTGATGTTCTTCCGACACTATTACACTTATTAGGTACAGATACGAAAAATTATGTCCAGTTTGGATCAGATTTATTATCACCAGAGCATAAACAAGTTGTTCCATTCCGTAACGGTAACTTCGTAAGTCCAACAGTTACTGCATTGAATGGAAAATACTATGATACAGCTACTGGTAACTCTGTAGAATTAACAGACGAAATAAAAGAAAATGAACAAATGGTTCAAAAATCACTGAAATACTCTGACCAAGTCGTAAACGGTGACTTATTACGATTCTATACACCGGAAGGATTTACACCGGTAGATCGTTCGAAGTACAACTATAACCATCGTGATAAAAATAAAACGAAGGTAAAGACGACTGAAGACGGGGAAACGAAATAAATATGAAAGAGCGCTACTCATAAGAGTAGCGCTTTTGTTTGTAAATAGAACGTTGTCATTATATAGAGTTATCCTTATTTTTTTGTTTCATCTTTCCAAAGAATACTACACCAGCAATGATAATTATGATAAATGCCCATTTTATGAAAGGGTTACTTTCGAAAAATCCAGCGAACCATTTCTCATCTACAATCATTTTCGCGGCAGTATAAGCTAAAACAGCTGCTCCAATTGTAATGATGACAGGGAACCGGTCCACCCATTTTAAAATTAATGTACTGCCCCATACTACTACTGGAATAGATACTAATAGTCCAATGATGACTAAAGAAAAATTGCCATGGGCAGCTCCTGCAACAGCAAGTACATTGTCAATACCCATTAACGCATCAGCAATAATAATGGTTTTAATAGCAGACCAAAATCCTTCTTCGGCTTTAATATCATGGTCTTTGCCTTCAGCAATTAATTTGTAAGCAATCCATATAAGGAGTACACCACCAATTAGAAGTAGCCCTGGTATTTTTAATAACCAAACAACAACTAAAGTAGCCAGGGCTCTAATCGCGATTGCCCCGATAGTTCCCCATATAATCACTTTCTTTTGCTGATCTTTCGGTAATCGCCGTGCTGCTAATCCAATTACAATGGCATTATCACCGGCTAACACTAAATCAATTACAATGATGGCAAGTAAGGCAGACAAATATTCGGCTGAAAGAAAATCCATATACACATCACTCCTTAAGAGTAATATGTGCTAAAGTGTTGATAATATAAAAAATAGGATTGAATTTGTATATTCAATCCTAAATTTTTTACTGTATTTTGATATATGTTTTAATTTCGTACTAGTCGTTTTTAGAATAACATGTTATGTTTTTAAGTTAAATTAATGTAATTTTTACTTTCTATTGATATAAAGGAAGGAGGGGAATCGAATATAAGAGAAGTAATGCCCAATACGAAAAAAAGACTCAATAACCTACTAGAGGAAATAGAGTCTTTCATATTACATACGATTATCATGCCAGAAGTTTAATGGGAAGTGTTCGTTCTCATTATAGGCTTCTAATTCATATCCTTTTTCTTTCAGTCCTTTTATAATTCCAGGTACTGCTTTAACGGATTGAGGATGAATGTCGTGCATAAGAATAACTTCAGTTGGTTTGTTAGCAATGTTAAGAACGTTTTCTACAATTTTAGCTGATGCAGCGTCAACAGGCATTTTGTTATATTTCCAGTCTAAAGAATCAATTGTCCAATCCCAAACTTTTAAGCCATTTTCGACAACTTTGTTGCGAAGAGCTTCGTTTAATCCTGGCATTGAGCCGTATGATGGACGAGTTAATACAGGCGATTTACCTAGAACGCCGGCGATTAAGCCTTGATCTTCCTTCATTTCATCTACGTAATGACCTTCTGTGTAAAGTTTCTTGTAGTTATGAGTCATACTGTGCATCCCAACATAGTGGCCTTCAGCATCTTCACGTTTTACAAGATCCGGGAATGCTTTTACGTTTGAACCAATTAGGAAGAATGTTGCTTTTGCATTTTCTCTTTTTAACATATCTAAAAGCTCAGCTGTGTATTTTCCAGGACCATCATCAAATGTTAAGTAAGCGACTTTTCTAACTTGCCCGTTATATTGTTTTGGAGCTTCTTTCGGTGCAAGAGATGATTGAATTTCACTTACAAGTTGAACAGATTTTGCTTCATCCTCTGTACTTGCTAGAGCAGTATGTGCTGATCCTAAAGCTGCTTCGTATGTAAATAATACCCCCGCGCAAATCAACATAGCCCTTTTTACTAAAGTTGTCATTCGAATTCCATTGTGCATAATTTTCCTTCTCTCTATAAAAGTTCTACTCTACTATATTAGCAATTATAGGGCGGTAATTGCAAAAAAACTTTTTTACAAGCGCAAAAAAATTTGGTCAAAAGTATGCAAGATTTTGTATCAATTGTAGTCTTGAAAAAATAGGGTGATTTTAAACTTTATTATGAAAATTTTCAAGCATTAAATTTAATTCTTTTAATAATGAAGTATGTGCTTTTTTAGACGAACGGGTATCAAAACGAAAAGGGATTCATCATACTTTCGTATTACTTCATTTTCATTCCAATTATTGATTCGAATATTTTTGTTTTCTATTAAAATATTGGTATAAGAACAATTAAATTTAATAAGGGAGTGGGAATATGGTTAATTATATTTGCACTACATGTGGAGTACAGTATCCTGAAAATGAAGAAGTGCCTTCTAGTTGTAAAATTTGTAATGAGGAAAGGCAATATGTGAATCCAATTGGGCAGTCATGGACAACATTAGAAACTATGCAAAATAGCAATTTATACAAAAATGAAATAATAAAAGAAGAAAGTGGTTTGTATAGCATTAGTACAAAACCTAAATTTGCAATTGGACAAACAGCATTTTTAATACAAAGTAAAACTCTAAATGTTATGTGGGATTGCATTAGTTATTTAGATGATAAGACGATTCAGAGTATATATGATTTAGGTGGTATTCAGGCAATAGCACTTTCTCATCCACATTATTACTCTACACAAGTAAAATGGGCGGAAACATTCAATGTACCTATCTATATTCATGAAGATGATAAAGAGTGGGTGGTTTGCCCGAGTAAACAAATTAAATTTTGGTCTGGGGAACATTTGATATTATCGGAAGAACTTACATTGCATCGCTTAGGAGGCCATTTTAAGGGCGGGACTGTTATGCATTGGAAAGAAGGTAACGAAGGGAAAGGAATTTTGTTATCAGGTGATATTATACAAGTAGTTTCCGATCAAAAATGGGTAAGTTTTATGTATAGTTATCCAAATCTCATTCCATTACCAGCGAATAAAGTTAGAGATATGGCAGAGAAAGTAAAAGATATCCAATTTAGTCGACTATATAATGCATTTCATGGTGTGGTGGAAGATGCGAATAAGGCTGTACAAAGATCTGCTGATCGGTATATAAAGGCCCTACAAGGAGACCTTTTTCATACGTAATAAAATATAAGGAAGAACTATTTATTTCATCTCATTATTTATATAACTATTTTTATATAAATTTAATACTAAAGTCCTACTATTTATAAACTAATAGGTCTTTCAACTTAGGCAGTTCTCACACTAATGAGGGATATGAAAGGGAATATATGTAACCTATAATGATTACTATAAAGCTTTGGAAAATGAAAAGGAGGAGATTTGCATGAAGAATTGGGTTCAATTTAGAATTGCAAGACCAACAGATAAATTTGAAGAAGTTATAAGTTTTTATGAGACGGGGTTAGGATTAAAGCGTATAGGAGAATTTCACAATCATGAAGGATATGATGGGGTTATGTTTGGATTACCGGATGCCGAGTATCATTTGGAGTTTACAACGCACGTTAATGGAAGCCCATGTCCGGCACCGACAAAAGATAATTTACTAGTTTTTTATATGCCTAATAAAGATGAAATTGAAAAAATAGTGAATCGATTAAGTAATATGGGCTATCATGAGGTGGAACCAGAAAATCCGTATTGGATAGAGAAAGGAACCACAATAGAGGATCCAGATGGTTGGAGAATTGTGCTTATGAACGCATTTGAATAAAGAAGCTCTTTTCGTATGTAATGTAGTGTAACAAAATGATTTAGTCATAAATCCCTACAGTATTTGTAGGGATTTTTATATAAAAAGATTTAGTTAAGAGAGTTATGAAAATGTAGAAAGTATTTTAGCTAAAAATAAATATGATTTATGTAGGAGGAATAGAAGTATGACATTAAAGCATTTTAATGAGTTTGCTAAAAATGTTGGGAACACACCTCTCATTAAATTAGAATGCGAAGAAACGAAGGATTTTTCTATTTATGCTAAATGTGAATGGCACAACCCTACAGAATCGATTAAGGATAGAGCTGCACTTGGAATGATTAAAAAATATTTACAAGAAGCGGACAAAAAACAACCTATCTTAGAGTATAGTGGTGGAAGCTTAGCGAGATCAATTGGTTATATTTGTTATTATTTAGAGGTTGAATGCACGTTAGTTTTAAGTTCTGGAACTGGTAAATCATTACTAAATGAACTTGAGTGTTATGGAGCTAACGTGATTTTAGTTGATAAATGTATGGGTTTCTACGCAGTAATTGAAAAGGCAATTGAGATTAGCAAACAAAAACCAGAGTTATACTTTTTATTCCAACATTATAATAACGCAAATCTATTAAGTCATATAGAAGGTACAGGCAGAGAAATTATTACACAAATGAATGGAAAACCAATACACGCATGGGTAGCATCTGCTGGTACTGGTGGAACTCTAATGGGAGTCTATAAAGAAGTAAAGAATTATACCAAAAATGTTGAGCTACATTTAGTAATGCCTGCTGAATTGCCTTATGGTTCCGAACAACCACCGAATGATTTAAAGAAATATGCTGGATCAGGTGGGTTTGGCTTAGGAAGGAAACAACATTTCATAGAACAGGAAGACAATTTGATAGAAAAACAATGGACTTATTCATATGAAGAAACCTTGTATGAAATGGCACGTTTTTATAATGAAACTGGTATGAAAATAGGAACGTCTGCGGCAGCGAATTTATTAGCTGCTAAACAAATTGGAAAAGAAAAAGGTGCGAATTTTAATGTAGTTACAGTTTTTCCGGACGCAGGGTCTATAGAAGAGTGGTCAGATGTAAAGAGCTTACAAAAAATAAAGAGAGAATCAAACAAATAAAAGTTCTTTCAAATTCTATTTCTTACACTTTGGGAAATTGATGAAATGAAAACCTGTATATGTAAAATGTACAGGTTTTTCGTGGTTGTTTTAATTATATATAGCAACTATAAAATTTCACATACCGTATTTTTAAAATACATATAGGAAAACCAAAAAGTAATGTAGAATATATCGTACATACATATATGAAATCAACATAAAAGAAAAAGAGGTGTGCATATGTTACTGGAAGAAGTAATGCAACAACTAGAGGAATATGGAACAGAACAAAATCGTAAAACGTATAAAAACCACGGAGCGAAAGAGCCACTCTTCGGAGTTAGTTTTGCCAATTTAAAATTGTTAAAAAAGAAGATAAAAAAAGATCATGATTTAGCAATTTTATTATGGGAAACAAAAAATTTGGATGCAATGACTTTAGCGACGATGATTTTAGATCCAAAGAAAGTTACGACAGAACAGCTAAATAAATGGGTACAAGAAGTTGATTATTATTGTTTAATGGACGTTTTGATGACCGCTATTTGTACATCGCCAATCGCGATAGAAAGAATGGAAGAATGGACAAATTCTGATGATGAATGGATTGGAAGAGCAGGTTGGTCATTATTAGCGAATATCGCGATTAAAAATAAAACGTTACATGATGATTTCTTTTCTCCTTATATAGAAGAGATTAAAGTAAATATACATAATGAAAAAAATAGAAAAAAAGAAGCGATGAATAGTGCTTTAATTGCGATAGGAATTCGTAATGAAGACTTAGAGAGAAAAGCGATTGAAATTGCACGTGAAATTGGAAAAGTACAGGTTGATCACGGGGCAACGTCATGCAAAACACCTGATGCAGAGCCATATATAAAAAAAGCGAGAGAAAGAGCTGAAAAAAAGAAAGTGAAATAAGAATAGGAGAACGGTTATGAAACCAATGGAAGCGGCACAAAGCATCATTACATCACAATTTCCGAATTGTGATGTAGCTTTACTGGGAGGAAGCGTTGTACGAGGGGAAGCGACAAAAACATCTGATCTGGACATTGTAATAATAGATTGTAGTTTGTCATTTTGTTATAGAGAATCTTTCTATAGTAATGGATGGCCCGTTGAGGTGTTTGTACATAATTTTGAAACGTATAAAACCTTTTTTAAAAGTGATTGTGATCGCGGAAGACCTTCGTTGCCACAATTAGTTTCAGAGGGAATTGTATTAAAAGGTGAAAATGAAATTGTTGAGGAATTAAAAAGAGAAGCAAATGATTTACTAAATCAAGGACCAGCTAAATGGAACGAAGAAATAATGAAGCAGAAGCGATATTTTATTACGGATACTTTGGATGACTTTATCGGGGCGACAAAAAGAGAAGAAGAATTGTTTATCGCGAATCTATTAGCTGATTTAGTACATGAATATGTATTAAGAGTAAATGGTAAATGGCTGGGAAATTCAAAATGGTTTATAAGGGTACTTAGAAAATATGATGAACAATATGCAGATCAATTTGTAGCGGCGTTTGATCATTTTTATACAACAGGAGAGAAAAGTAAATTAATTACTTTTGTAGAAAAAACGCTAGAACAGTATGGAGGAAGAATGTTCGAAGGATTTTCTATAGGAAAATAAAAAGGGGATAGCACAATGAATGTACCATTCGTTCAATTAAGAGAACTGACACTAGATGATGTAGAAGATCGCTATCAATGGTCATTAGATACAAAAGTAACAAAACATCTAGTTGTACCAGATCAATATCCACCGTTTACTCGTGAAGAAACGAAAAAATGGATTGAAGCATGTATAAATCGGAAAAATGGCTATGAACAAAGAGCTATCACTGCAGAGAATGGCATACATATTGGATGGGTAGATCTTAAAAATTTTGATAAAACAAATAATAATGCAGAACTGGGAATCGCGATTGGTAATAAAGAATACTGGGGTAAAGGGTATGGAATAGCGGCTCTATATAGTATGTTACATCTTGCATTCTATGAATTTGAATTAGAAAAAGTTTGGTTACGTGTAGATGAAGATAATTTTCAAGCTAGAAAGAGTTATGAAAAGGCTGGTTTTGTTTGTGAAGGGCTAATGAGAAATGATCGATTACGTCAAGGGAAGTTCATTCATCGTTATCGTTATAGTATGTTAAGAAAAGAATACGATTCTTTAAATAGTGGTTTATAAAAATATTATGTTAACTTAAGGGGCTGAAGAAATATGATCCGATTACTTATGAAAGAAGATGCGGAAAAATATTGGGACTTACGTTTACAAGCATTACAAGTAAATCCAGAGGCATTTGTAACAACTTATGAAGAGGCAATTCGCCAGGAAAATCCTATTAAACGAGTGGAAAGTAATTTAACAGCTACTACCAGCTGTACATTTGGTGCTTTTAATGAGGATCATCAATTAGTTGGAGTTGTCACTTTACTAACTGAAGAAAAAGAGGCATATAAACATAAAGGTCATATCGTTGCGATGTATGTAGATGCTAGTAATCGAAGAAGTGGTCTTGCACGTGAGTTAATACGTAAGGCAATTGAAAGAGCAGGAGAAATGAGCTTGGAACAATTGAACTTAGGTGTTGTATCTACAAACGAACCAGCAAAAAAATTGTATGAATCAATAGGCTTTAAAACGTACGGAATTGAAAAAAGAGCTCTAAAGATGAACGGTGTATATAGTGACGATGAATATATGGTCTTGTTCCTTTAAGAGAGGGAGTTTAGTATGAAAGATCTCCATTTAGACAAAAATATGAACACGCAAGTAGCGATTCTGTATGCGACGGTTACTGATACATTTAAACGACTGCAAAAGTTAGTAGAAGGTACTGATGAGAAGGAACTGTTTTTTAAAGGGGCAGAAAATAATGAAAATAACATCGGACAACTACTTCAACATTTAGCAGTTGTTGATTTACATTGGGTGTATCGCTTAAAAAGAGAAGCAGTTCCACTGGCACTTGAAAAAATATATGGACCTATGTTAAATGAAGTAGGAGAACTGCCAAGTTTAAGAAAACAGACTCTGCAACAATTAATGCAAGATTATGAAGCTGTGCAACGTATGTTATATGAGGAATGTATGAAACTAACAGAAAATGATTTAACACGGGAAGTTTTTTATGAAAAGGGAGAAAGTGCGACTATAAGGTGGGGGATATGGCATATAGCCGATCATAATCGGTACCATCAAGCTCATATTAGTCGGTTGAGAAAATTGTACAAAGAATATCAACTACATATAATCTAAATGTAAGTGTGAAAAACTCCCCGTAATTAATAGATTAGGGGGAGTTCATTTTAAATTGGCTTTTTTTTCTTTTCTTCCCAAGTTAACATCAAATTTTTATGGTAGTCTTTTGGTTGCGCCATTAAATACCAGTAAATTATATGCGAAATTGTAGGTTGCCATTTTTTATGGCGTATTCTTATATTTTCGTGATGAGTATAGTGAGTGGAAATTACAGTCGCTTTTGTTTCTGGAAAACCGCTGTATACAATATCTTCTATCTCATACCAATAAACTTTATTCCCATCTAAATCAATTATAATACCTTCATCATCCCAATAAAAACCGGTATTCTCTTTTCTTTTTTTCAAAAGATAAAAACCATAGTATATAAAAATGCCTGGGATGATTAAGATTAGAATACCAAGGAAGAAAAATTCATCTATTAAAGCTAAAATACAAATGAATAGAAAAGAAAGTCCTGCAGCTAACATCAATAAGGTGAATACCATGGAAATTTTATATGTTTTCAATATGATCACATCCAAATAACTAATTTATTTCTTAAGCCAAAACTTTTCATCGGTACAATATGCACTAACCATTATGCATATAGCAGATATAAAATGCATACACATCTCGATTAACGGAATCTATGAAACGAATGATGTAGCGATTCATCCTGATTTTATTTTAATATATTGTATAATAAATAAAAACACTATTATTTTTATAAGTTAATATGCTGTTAAAAAATTTTGCATCCGAATAGATTGAGAGTTATTTAATAAAAACTATTATAAGGGGTTATATAATGAAAGCTATTGCAGTAGGGATATTGGCATCATTTTTCTTTGCCTTTACCTTCGTTTTAAATCGGGCAATGGACTTAGAAGGTGGAAGCTGGATTTGGAGTGCTTCATTACGGTACTACTTTATGGTTCCAATGCTTTTACTTATTGTCATGTATAGAGGTAATTTAAAGCAACTCTTTCAATATATGAAAAATAATCCGAAAGAATGGCTAGTGTGGAGTATCGTAGGATTTGGTCTCTTCTATGCACCACTTAGTTTTGCTGGAGCTTTTGGACCTGGTTGGCTCGTTGCATCAACATGGCAAATTACAATCGTCGCAGGAATTTTATTAACACCATTTTTTGCTGTAGATCCATTACATAAAAAACTTCCAATTAAGGAATTAGTTATGTCGGGTATTATTTTATGCGGTGTTGTACTCATGCAAGTAGAACATGCTTCTTCATTAGGAATTCGTGAAACTGTTTTATGTGTAGTTCCTGTTCTTATTGCAGCGTTTGCGTATCCTCTTGGAAACCGGAAAATGATGCAAGTTTGTAAAGGAGAGTTAGATGTATTCCAGCGAGTTCTCGGTATGACATTAGCAAGTTTACCATTTTGGTTTTTACTATCTGGTTATGAAGTATCAACAGGCGGGCTACCGTCAAGTAGCCAAGTTTTCCAATGTTTTATTGTAGCAGTTAGTTCTGGTTTAATCGCGACAGTATTATTCTTCTTTGCGACAGATCTTGTAAAAGATGATCCGCAAAAACTAGCAACAGTAGAAGCAACACAATCCGGTGAAGTTTTATTTGCGCTAGTAGGAGAGCTCATCTTACTATCTGCTCCAATTCCGTCATCTTTATCTTGGATTGGTATGAGTCTTGTTATTGTCGGAATGATACTACATAGTTATGTAGCGGTCGTTGTGAAGAAAGAAGAAAAAATAACGGCGTAATGAGATTAGCTCTTTTTATAAAGAGCTAGTCTTTTTTCATAGAAAAGGATGGAAGAATGAATTTACAGCGTGTTGAACAAATTGAAAAAGATCCAATTTTACATGTACTACAGTATGCAATTGGTCCAAGTGAAACTAGCTTAAAGAAAGCAGTTTTATTTTATGAAAAGAATAAAGGGACTTTTTATAAATATGAAGAAAAAGCTTGTATAGGTATTGAAATAATCGGAGCAAATAAAGCGAGAATTTGCCATATAGCAGTCGCTCCGAAATATCGTTATAAAGGAATTGCATTGCAAATGATAAAGGAAGTATTAAGAATACATCAATTGACTTATGTAGAAGCAGAGACAGACAAAGAGGCAGTAGAATTTTATAAGAAAATTGGTTTTCTGGTTAAAAGTTTAGGAGAAAAGTATCCGGGAGTCGAAAGGTTTCAATGCTATCTGGAAGGATAGCATTGAAAATATGCAAATATACATATTGAGTATAGTTTGAAAAAAGTAAGAATTACATTATATAATAAAGGTATCTGGAAAAATATAGATAAAAGAAATTAGGTGTATAACAAATGAGAATGGATAAAAGTAAATTTATAAAAATTGCTACTTCAATTGGGGTGTCATCTTTTTTATTAACAGGCTGTGGCGATTATGAAGAAGAAACGGCCCAGAAAGAAAGTACTGCTGTTAAAACAGATGGTGGAAAACAAGGGAATGAACAAGAAACATTAAATTGTGACGATAAAACTCCTACTAATGAAAATGTAGAGAATGATGAGTTATGCAAGGAAAATAATCCGTCATTTTCATCGTATAATGAAAATTCACATTTACCAATACTTCCATTCGTAGCAGGATATTTACTAGCAAGCAGAACTACAAATATGAATTATACAGCAAAACCAAATATAATGAAGAAACCGTATGCAAATAATGTTATTCCATATCGTGAAAAAGACCAAAGTAGAACTGGTGGCAGCGGTGGTGGAGGTTATTACGGCGGAACTAACAGTAACAATAATAACTCTTCCAATAAAGTGGATTTAAATAAACAACAGCCAAATTCCTCAAATAAAGTGACGCCAGATACAAATACGCCGAAATCATCTACGACACAAACGCCGAAAGTGAATTCTGGTTCCAGTGGAATTGGGAATGCAAAAGCACCAGCCGGATCATAACACGAAAGGAAAATGGAGTCATGTATACAGAACAAGAGCAAAAAGAGTATATGAAAGTATGGTTTTCACTTGCGGAAGAGGCTGGTAGGAATGGATTTACGTGGCCGAGCCTTTTAGAGAAGGAAGAATGGAATCAATATATGGCAACGGGTATGTATCGTATGCCTGTAAACACGTATACTGCTATTTCAAAAGCGACAGAAGAAATTATGTACGTGTTATATAGAACGTATCAATATATTGTAAATACGACAGAAGATTTTCAAAAACTAGGATTTCCAGCTGAAACGTGGGAAATTGTGAGAATGAAACATATTGGTTTGTTTTCATATTTTACAAGGTTTGACTTTATCGTAAATGGTGAAGATATAAAATTAATAGAAGTAAATTGTGACACACCAACAGGTTATTTAGAGCCGTCTGTCGCAAATGAAGTGTTGTGCCGTTATCACGATGTGAATCATCCAAATCATATAGAAGAGCATATTGTGCAGGCGTGGGAACAAATTAAACATGACTATAATATAAGTCCTATCGAGACGATATATTTTACTAGTTATGATTGGCACGATGAAGATCATCAAACAGTTCAATTTTTAAGAAGCTATTGCTTAGATCAATCAACGGACTATATAGGCATACAAGATATCGTTGTTGCAGATGATGGTATATATACGCAAAATGGTGAACGAATCCATTATTTATATAGACTATATCCAATTGAATATTTAGTTTCAGATACTGATAAAAATGGGAAAAGAATTGGACTTCAGTTTTTAGATCATATAGCGCAAGGAAGAGTGAAAATCATTAATCCACCTGCAGCTTTTCTTATGCAAAATAAAAGTGTACTCGCATTAATTTGGCAACTGTTCGAAAAGGGAGTTTTCTTTGAGAAAGAAGAGAGAGAAATCATTCAGAACTACTTCATACCAACATATTTTACAAATAAGCCGTTTTTAGAAAGAAATGAACCATATGTTTCTAAGCCTTTATACGGCCGTGAAGGTGGAGGGGTATCTATATACGATAATGATGAACTATTAGCTGAAGATAAAACGGAGTATTACTTTGAACAGCGAAAAATATACCAGCAATACATAGAAATGCCTGACTATACAATTGACACATGGGATGGTCCGTATACTGGTAAACTATTAATTGGTTCACACTGTATTAGCGGGAGAGCCGCAGGATTATTTTTACGTGTAGGTGAGAAAATAACAGGCAACTTATCGATGTTTACAGGGGTTACGATTGAAGGGTAAGAAATATATGAAAAAAAGCATTAATGGTAGAGCACTTTGAAATTAAAAGTGCTCTTTTTATTTTGAAAAAAATATTATTAAAGAGCGTATTAATTAAAGTGGGACAAATTATATAAATATTAGTATAATTCGATAGTGGTATATTTAATGGGAGATGCTATGATATTTAATTTTTTGAAATGGAGAGAAGTATATGAAGAGTGATAATATTTCAAAAACTATTTCACTTAGTACACAAGTATTAAATCAAGGGGAGGTACTTGCTGCATTAGAACGTTCACTAGCTATGATTGAGTTTGATCCCTATGGAAAAGTAATATGGGCAAATCATAATTTTGCATATGCAATGGGCTATGAAGTGGATGAACTATTAAACAGTCATCATCGTCAGTTTTGTACTTCACAGTTTGCTCAAAGTCCAGAATATGATATCTTTTGGAGAAATTTTCGGAATGGAGTCTCATTTCAAAGGAAAATACAGAGAATCACTAAACAAGGGAAAATTATATGGCTAGAAGCGACATATACCCCTGTTGTAGATAAGAATGGAAAAATTCAAGCGGTTATTAAAGTCGCTACAGATATTACTGCGCGTGAGAATGGAACGGCAAAGGTAACACTTGAATTGCAAGAAATGGCGGAAAATCTAAAGGAACGTGCGCAAGAAGGGATTAAGCGTAGTCATATGGTTTCCGCGGCCATTAAACAAATAGTCGAACAAACTAATGACAATATGAAGTTATTACAAGAGCTTAACGTACAAACTAATATGATACGCGACATGGTAAAAACGATTAATGAAATTGCCACACAAACTAATTTATTGGCCTTAAATGCTGGAATTCAGGCTGCCCATGCTGGTACCTATGGTAGTGGTTTTAATGTTGTTGCAAATGAAGTTCGTAATTTAGCAAATAAAGTTAAAACTGTAACTACAGATGTACACTTTAATGTGGAGAATATAACCAAACAGGTACAAAAGATTAGTGCAGGGACCCTTCAATCAGAAAAGAGAGTTACTGAAAGTTACTCATGTATAGAACAAGCAGTTCATGAATTCAATGGTATTGGTAAAGCGGCTCAGAGACTTGATACACAGGCGAAAACTATAGTAGAGCAACTACAAGGGCAAAAATAACTTCAAATGTTCCTGAAGTTCGAGGCTTAAATACATAAATTGAAAAATATTTATAAGAAACACATTTTAAAATTAAATATGCCATTTTTTTGTTGAAATGGTGCATCGTTATCTTATAGAAAAAGAATCACTAACATAATATGTGATTCTTTTTTTTGGTGTTATATTTGTAATTGATTTGAAAAATATTTTGTTAATTGATAAAAACTACACGTTTTTAAGAGGTATTAAACGTTCTTTCTGTATATGTTAAAAATCAATTTGTTTTTATAGTTCGCTATTTTATAAGTATGAAAAATGATTAAGTTAAAAATTAAGAAAAATATGATAATATATGTATGTAGTAGTTTTAAAAAAATGGGGGAACAATCGTGAAAATGAATGATATAGTGGCAAGTACACCATTGCCAAATACAATCAAAACAATTTCAAATGATTTAAGAAAATTAGGGCTAGAAAAAGGAATGACGGTAATTGTACATTCTTCGCTAAGTTCGATTGGCTGGGTATCTGGCGGAGCGGTTGCGGTAGTAGAGGCGTTAATGAAAGTGATTACGGAAGAGGGAACAATTATTATGCCGACGCAATCTTCAGATTTATCTGATCCAAAACATTGGTCAAGACCACCTGTACCTGAAGAATGGTGGCAGATTATCAGGGATAATGTACCAGCATTTGAGCCACATATAACACCAACAAGAGCAATGGGAAAAGTAGTGGAATGTTTTCGTACATATCCGAATGTAGTACGTAGTAACCATCCGTTAGGAAGTTTTGCTGCATGGGGAAAGCATGCAGAAGAAATAACGATGAATCAGTCGCTATCAATGAGTTTAGGAGAGGAATCTCCATTAAGAAAAATATACGATTTAGACGGATACATATTATTAATTGGTGTTGGATATGATTCCAATACGTCTGTTCATTTATCTGAAGTACGTACTGGTGCATGTGAGTTAATAAAAGTAGGGGCACCAATTATAGAGAATGGGGAAAGAGTATGGAAAGAGTTTGTTGATATGGATTACGATTCTGATAAGTTTGTAGAAATCGGTGTAGAGTTTGAGCGAAAAGGAACTGTAACAAATGGAAAAATAGGAAATGCAACGTGCCGTCTTATGAAGCAACGAGATATCGTTGACTTTGGAACAGAATGGTTTCGTAAGAAAAATCAGTAAGGGATGGTTACAATGAAGGGGAAAAAGGTATTAATTACGAGTGGTGGTTGTTTAGAAAAATGGGACCAAGTACGTGGGCATACGAATATGGCAAAAGGTACAATTGGGAGAATAATCGCCGAAGAGCTTATAAATAAAGGGGCATATGTTATTTATTTACACGGTTATTTCGCTGAAAAACCTAACGATATAAATAATCAATTGGAATTACATCCATTTGAAGGAATTGTTGATTTACAAGATAAAATGAAAAGTATAATTACGCATGAAAAAGTAGATGCGGTTATTATGGCAGCCGCTGGATCAGATTGGATTGTAGACAAAATTTGTGATCAAGAAGGTAATGTTCTTGATATGAATGGGAAAATTCCAAGTGATATAGCACCAATTATTCATTTTCAAAAGGCTCCAAAAGTATTAAAACAAATAAAAGAGTGGGATTCAGAAACGGTACTCGTTGGCTTTAAACTTGAAAGTGATATAAATGAAGAAGAACTGTTTAAAAGAGCAAAGAAAAGAATGGAAGAAGCGAAGGCAAGTGTAATGATTGCGAATTCACCACATTCTTTATATTCGCGCGGAGCAGTACACCACGTAATTGGACAAGACGGTAAAGGGAAGTTATGTAACGGCAAAGATGAAACAGCCAAAGAAATTGTCAAAAGGTTAGAAGTACTATGTAATCACATTACTGTTTTATAATTTTAAGTATTTGGATAAGAATGAATCTGTATAATATATATAGGTAAGCGAAACTTTAATTTATGGGAATTTTACTTTTACACAAACGTTAACCATTTAAGATGGATACATAGCATAATTGGTGAGGAGTGGATTCTATGGAACATTTATTAAAGCAAGCTATAAAACTAAGAAATGAAAAGAAATATGCACAATCGAGAGAGATACTTATTGGGTTAACAAACTTTACGCGGGATGCCGAAGTGCTGTTTCAATGCGCCTGGATACATGATGTAATGGGACTTGAAACGGAGGCTTTGCCGTATTATGAACAGGCAATTGCAAATGGTCTTGATGGTGAGTCACTTTGCGGCGCATATATCGGTCTTGGCAGTACATATCGTTGTATAGGTGAGTATGATAAAGCAATTACAGTTTTAGAAACAGCTTTGCAGCAGTTTCCGGATAATGATGTGATAAAAGTATTTTTGTCATTAGCAAAATATAACGTAAACGATCATGAATCCGCAATGAAATTATTACTTGAAACAGTTTTGAAAGTAGAGGAAGTAAAAGAATATGAACGTGCCATTTCATTTTATAAAGACCATTTAGACGAGGTTTTTAAATAGAGGGTGAATGTATGAATGTCGAACTATCACGAAGGCGAAAAGGTATTTGGTTTGGATTAATATCTTTCATCTTGTTATCAAACTATTTATTGTATGCTCTTCCAATTGTACCAGGTGCTCCGAAAGAAGTAGTGCTTGGCTCTTTGCTAGATTGTATGTTTGTAGTTCCAGTCGTTACGTATTTCTTTATTATTCGAAAAAGATATTCGTTAACGTATATAATACCTGTCGTAATAGCCGGGTATATATTTGCAAGGTTTATTATTCCAAATGACTATTTTCAAGCTTTTTCGTACGTTTCCTATATTATAGTTGCAGGAGAAATTGCGTTTGTATGCTTAGAGTTATTCCTTCTTTATAAAATCGTTAGAATGCTGCCTAACATAATAAAAAAATATAAAGAATATAAAAGAGAGTGTTCTCCATTTTCTTATGCGATTGATGCAGCGTTTGATGCTACTATGGAAAGAAATAAATTAGTAGATATCATTGTAACAGAGTGTAAGTTAATCTATTATGCATTTTTATCGTGGCGTGCAACAGTACCGGAAGGTGAATCTGTATACACCTATCACAAAAAGACTGGTGCAATAGGTGTATATATCATGATCATTCATGCTACCTTAATAGAAAGTATCGGTTTTCATTATTTGCTTCATCAATGGAATCCAGTAGTAGCATGGATTTTACTTGTCTTAAACGTATACGGAATGGTTTATTGTTTAGCTGAAATACAAGCAATGCGTAAAAATCCGATTATCATTACAGAAGAACAAATAATCATTCAAATCGGATTAGGAAAGAAAATTGTTATACCATTTACACAAATTGATAAAATTTCGTTTTATAAAGGAGAATCTTTAAAGAAAGAGAAAGAGGTCCTTGACGCAACTGTGATGGAATTTATAAAGGAACCTCCAACATTTGAAATAACACTAAAAGAGCCAGTGAAGGCGCGATTGTTATATGGATTTTCTAAAACTGTAAGTCGTGTTCACTTAAATGTTGATGAGGAACGGAAATTTTATGATATGGTTACGGAGAAGTTGAAACATGAATAATGCTATTGGAGTTCCTTCTAACTTAGAAGGAGCTTTTTTGTGAAGTAGAAAATGAAATCATATAAATTCTAACTTAAAAAACAATGAATGAATGAATTGACTAAACGCTTTCTTAGTGGAAATATAAAGGGATATAATGAAAGAACTAAAATAAAAGGGGCATTTAAAACATGAGTTGCTTACGTCCGTCAGGGATTGAAATTATTGAAAGAAAAATTCGCTATGATGCTACAACTGTAGATCATGCTTGTTTATTAATAGAAACGCAGCCAGATAAAATTGTTTTATACCATGAAGTACAGTACTCTTTTACAATGGCAGCAAACGATACGAAGTTAACGATCCCGAAAGGAAGTTATACAGTTGCATATTACTGGAGGAATCGTCCATATAATTTATACGTTTGGAGAGATCAGGATGGGAGTTATCTAGGTTCTTATTTTAATATTGTAAAGAATACTGATATAACGGATGAAGTGGTATCCTTTGAAGATCTAATCCTTGATATTATGGTACTTCCAAGTGGAGAATTATTTATATTGGATGAGGATGAATTACCTGAGCCGTTAGAACATTTTGAAGATGGATATGTAGAAAAAGCTCTTCATACGGTGAAAAATACAATTCAAGAATCGCTTCCGAATATCATTTCAGAAACTGCTAACATTTTTATAAATAAATACCGTTTATTAAAACCTAGTTGACTTATCGGAAAAATTTGTATAATATGTAGTTAATTCTATAACGTATAGCTGATTGGAGAAACCAAAGGCATTTCATTACAAGATGAAATGCCTTTGGTTTTTTTATTATACAAATGTTGTATCTATTCATTTGAATGAATCATTTCAAGGAGGGGAAGAAGTGACTGTTTCAATTAATGGAGTATCAAAATATTTTTCGAAACAAACTGGTACGGTCCAAGTATTAGAAGATATTAATTTTCAATTAGAGAGAGGGGACCTTGTCACTGTAATCGGACCGAGTGGTTGCGGAAAAAGTACGCTTTTGAAAATTGTTGCTGGATTAGATGACGAATTTGAAGGTAAAGTTGTTATCGATGGGGAGCAAATCGTAAAACCGAGTAAGAAACAAGGATTTATTTTTCAAGAACACCGCTTGTTTCCATGGCTAACAGTTGAAGAAAATATTGCTGCAGATTTGTCGTTAAAGGATAAGTATGTAAAAGATAAAGTAAAAGAATGGGTTGAAATCGTTCGATTAGACGGTTTTGAAAAATCTTATCCGAAAGAAATTTCAGGCGGGATGTCACAACGTGTTGCGATTGCGAGAGCTTTATTAAGAGATCCGAATGTATTATTACTTGATGAGCCATTCGGGGCACTTGATGCTTTTACTAGAAGTCATTTGCAAGAAGTATTGTTGAATATTTGGGAGCAGAAGAAAATAACAATGATATTTGTTACTCATGATATAGACGAAGCGATATATCTTTCAAACCGAATAATCATCATGAGTGCAAAGCCTGGAAAAATACATAAAGTGATTGAAAATAATTTACCTTATCCACGTAGTAAAACTTCGGAATTATTCCAAGAAATTCGTACGAAAATATTGCAGCAGTTTGAACACGGGGGACTGATTCAAACGAGTATATAGGAAAGGATGGATTATATATGAATAAAAAAGGCAAAGTTCTTTCTTTTGCATTAGCTATATCTTTATTTTTATTAGGGTGTGAAAAAAGTACAGCAAGTAGTAAGAAAGAAGATGTAACCATTCAAATAGGTATACAACAAGGGTTAAGCCCGCTCTTACTGGCACAGAAAAAGGGATGGTTTGAAGAGGAGTTTAAAAAAGAAGGAGTTAAGGTGAAATGGACAGAGTTCCAAAGCGGACCTCCTTATTTTGAGGCAATCGCATCAAATCGATTAGACTTTGGCGAAGTTGGCAACTCTCCAGTTATTTCCGCGCAAGCAGCAGGTATTGAATTTACTGAAATTGCTAATACAAGTTATGCGAGAAAAGGAACAGGTATTCTTGTACAAAAAGATAGCAAGATTACGAGTGTAAAAGATTTAAAAGGTAAAAAAATCGCAGTAGCAAAAGGAAGTAGCGCATTTAATTTATTATATCGAGCATTAGATAAAGAAGGTATCAATACGAAAGATGTAAATGTCATTCAGTTGCAGCCAGATGAAGCACAGCCGGCATTTGAATCCGGATCAGTAGATGCATGGGCAATTTGGGATCCATTCATTTCGCTACATACATTAAATAAAGGTGCCAAGGTTATTACAGATGGTGAACAATTAAATGTTTCTTCTCCAGAATTCTTAATTGCGAGAACAAAATTTGTGAAAGAACATCCAGAATTAGTTGAGAAATTCCTTAAAGTTTATGAAAAGGCACGTGTATGGCAAGAGTCAAACTTAGATGAAGCGATAAAAATATATACTTCTGCAAAGAAAATAGATGCTGAAATTGTAAAAGAAGTATTTGATCACGACAAGCCAATTTTAGTTCCAGTAACGAAAGAAATAATAACTGAACAGCAAAAGACAGCGGATTTTCAATATAAGCTCGGTTCTATAAAGAAAGAAATAAAGACAGATAAAGTTGTAGACAATTCTTACGTAGAAAAAGCGTTAAAGGCAAAATGAAAAGAGGTTTTGTAAATTGGAGAATACGAAAGCTGTTATGAAACCAGCAGGTATAACGATTGCCAAAAAGAATGTAAAGAAAGTGCGAAAGACGAATATAAAAGTGCTAGTAAGAGCAATTACTATACCAATTATCGTATTAATTATTTGGCAGTTAGCCGGCGTATTCGATTTCGTTTCTAAAACAGTTTTACCGACGCCATTAGATATATTTCTAGCTTTTCAAGAACTTATAAAAACAGGAGAGTTATTCGGTCATTTAAGTATTAGTGTATTTAGGGCTGCGGCTGGTTTCTTTATCGGCGGGAGTTTAGGAATTATTTTAGGAACCATTGTTGGATTTTCAACGAGAAGTGAGCAATATTTAGATCCGTCTGTACAGATGTTAAGAACTGTGCCCCATTTAGCAGTGGCACCGCTTTTCGTACTATGGTTCGGTTTTGGAGAAACATCGAAAGTATTATTAATTGCGGACGGCGCATTTTTTCCTTTATACGTAAACGCGTTTTTAGGGATACGAGGTGTAGATTCAAAATTATTTGATGTTGCGAGAGTGTTAGAGTTTAGTAAAAGAAAATTAATTACGAAATTGATTTTACCTGCCGCATTGCCAAACCTATTACTTGGAGCAAGATTATCTTTAGGGGTTGCATGGGTGAGTTTAGTGGTAGCAGAACTTATGGGCTCTACAGAAGGTATTGGTTATATGATTATGGATGCAAGGCAATTTTCAAATACAGATATCGTATTTGTCGGTATTATTATCTTTGCATTTGTCGGGAAGTTTTCTGATTCACTCGTACGTTTACTAGAAGTAAAGTTTTTGAGATGGCGAGATAATTTTAAAGGGGAGACAGGGAATTAACATATAAATTATTAGGGGTAATTTATATAGATTATTTCAGTATACGTATTAATAAAAATAAGGGATGTGTAAAGATATGGATTTGTTATGGTTTATTCCAGCCTATGGAGATGGTCGATATTTAGGGACGACAAAACGAGGAAGGACAGCTGAATATGGTTATTATAAGCAAGTTGCACAGGCAGCTGATTATTTAGGATATACAGGTGTGTTGCTTCCAACTGGTCAAGGGTGTGAAGATCCATGGGTATTAGCATCGGCACTTGCAGCCGAAACAGAGAAATTAAAATTTTTAGTAGCAGTTAGACCAGGACTTATGTCACCGACAGTTGCAGCGAGGATGGCATCGACATTTGATAGAATTTCAGATGGGAGGTTACTTATTAATGTAGTAGCTGGAGGAGATCCTGTTGAATTGCATGGCGATGGATTATATCTTGAACATGATGAAAGGTATGAAGCAGCGGATGAATTTTTAAAAGTTTGGAAATCGACCTTACAAGGTGAAACGATCTCTTTAGAAGGGAAACATATTAAAGTTACGGATAGTAAAGTTGTATTTCCTCCTGTTCAAACACCGTATCCACCAATTTATTTTGGCGGATCGTCTGCTGCAGGTAAAGAAGTTGCAGCTGAACATAGTGATGTATATTTAACGTGGGGAGAGCCGCCAGAGCAAGTGAAAGAGAAAATAAAAGAAGTAAGAAGGCTTGCAGAAGAGAAGGGGCGTACGGTACGATTCGGCATCAGATTACATGTAATTGTAAGAGAAACAGAGGTAGAAGCATGGGAAGAGGCTGAAAAGTTAATTCGATATGTAGATAATGAAACAATTGAGCTTGCTCAAAAAACATTTGCCAGATATGATTCAGTCGGACAAAAACGAATGACTCATTTAAATAAAGGTACGAGAGAGTCGTTAGAGATAAGTCCTAACTTATGGGCTGGCATAGGGCTTGTAAGGGGTGGTGCAGGTACTGCTCTTGTAGGAGATCCGCATACAGTAGCAAATAGAATAAAAGAATATGAAGCTTTAGGAATTGATACGTTTGTTTTATCGGGATATCCGCATTTAGAAGAAGCGTATGAAGTAGCAGAATTATTATTCCCATTATTGAAAGACGAGAATAAACAAGAAAATAAAATTGTTGGTGAAATGATTGCGGATGCATATGCATTAAAAAAATAGTGAGGATTAAAGTTTCACCTATGTTTTGCTTTATTTTGTTTACTGCCTGTTAATACGGGATAATAAACCCGCAAGTATTTCACTTGCGGGTTTTCATCGTAAACTATTAGAAAATATGGTAAAATTAAATAGTAACTTAAGGTACGGTTGGTTGTTCAATTATCACTTCTCCAAAGTAGGAGGGGGGTGATAATACGTGAGTGAAATAGCGTTGCTACTGCAGGGTGGACTGTTTCTCGTTGCATTGTTAACGTTCGTCGTCGTTTTAATAGACAAGCTCAAAAAATAACAACCCACCTATGCCAATAGAATGTGGGTTGTTTTGTTTGTAAGAAACAAATAGGATAAATGAACAATCCAATCTGCTAAGTTACGTGGACTAGTGTGTAGCCGCACACTAGTCTTTTTTATTTATATACAATTAATAATTGGTTTATGTGATTGTATTGTTCTTTTCATACTTATTATAACACAGTGTCTTTTCATCAAGAAAGGAGACCGTATGTTCTGATTCTGATTAAATAGAAGGAGTTTTTTCTTTAAATAGCCCATCCATATACTGTTTTAAAGTTTGGACATAAAATTCCTGCTTACTTACATTATTTACGCCGACAATAGGCGATGAAAGTTCATATCTCTTTTCTGATAAATGAACGACAACGTCAAAAATATCAAATAGACGAATGAAACAGAACAGGCCATCTTTATCACTTAATAAAATAAAGTAATGGTTTTCGCTATTTGTATTTAATGTATTCCATAAAGAACTTTTGCTTAAATCGCGGACAATGCTCTTTTCTTTTAATTCGATGAAATCCGCATTTGATAGAATGTTAGAAATATCAATCGCGTCTGGATCTTCAAAATAGCCATCAACAGCTTGGACAGCGAAAGTATAAGCCATTTTTAATACACTCATTTTGTATTTACGGTTATCTAAAAGTAATTCACGTTGGATAGAGCTAGCTACTTTCGTGACACGTTCTTCTTTCCAAATTTCATTATGTAGTGAAATATCGTGCTTTTTACATAGTTTCATAATTAATGCATTGGAATAAAGTATTTCATCACTTACTTCAACAACATCTGTCTCAGCAGCCGCAAGTTCCTCACCGTGTTTATTCGTATAGAGAGGAGAATCAATTTGTTTTTTCATTTGCTCAATCTTAAATTGACTTAATTTATGTCGAATTAAGGGACGGTCAATATTTGTTGTCATTTGTTCATGGCAAGTATCACAAATAGAGTTTGTGAAATAATATCCACATAATATTTCTGGGATGACATATTGTTCACTAAGTTCTTTCGTATCTTTTCTGCAAATGATGCATTGTGTCATTTTTATCACCTTTACCTGCAAATTTGTATGTAATCTCATTGTAGTGTATTTATTGGTATTTTGGAATATTGTAAAGGAAAATATTATGTGAAATTCTTGCTTATTTTGGTACAATGAAGAGAAGTGCTAGTTTAAAGGAGGACGTTTTTTTGAAATCGAAAGTGCACTTTTGGACATTAGAAGTGCTAATGGTTGTAGCGATCATATTTATTTGCACAAAAATATCGTTTTTATTTCAACCGATTGGTATCTTCATATCGACGTTGTTTTTCCCAATCTTAATCGCGTTATTTTTATACTTCATATTTAACCCATTGTTAGTCTTTTTGGAGAATAAAAAAGTACCTAGAAATTTAGCGATTTTACTGTTATATCTTTTTATCATAACATTAACTGCGGTTGGAGTTGGAGTTGTTGTTCCAACAATCTCACAACAGCTAATGGACTTAGTAAAAAATATGCCAGGTTATATTAAAGAGGGAAAACTATACATACAAGATTTATCCCATCACAGATTATTTGAATGGTTATCTACACAAAATTATGTTTCCATTGAAACAATTGAGAAAAATGCGATTGAATACTTAAAGGATATACCAAACACAATTACGTCGAGTGCAACGGCTTTATTTGGTATTATCACGAACGTTGCATTAGTTATCTTCACAGTACCATTCATTTTATTTTATATGTTTAAAGATGGACATGCCTTTCCAGGTAAAGCAGTAAGTCTATTACCAGAATCTTACCGTGAAGAAGGACTTCGCATCATTAAGGAAACGAATGAAACATTATCTGCATATATTCAAGGGCAAGCGCTCGTTTGTATATTTGTAGGTGCTTTTACTTTTATCGGTTATTTAATTATCGATTTACCGTACGCTTTTGTATTAGGAATTATAGCAGCATTTACAAATATCATTCCTAACTTAGGTCCATTTATCGGTGCAGCACCAGCTGTAATTGTGGGTCTGTTCGTATCTCCGATGCAAGCGTTGTACGTAATTATTATCGTAACAATTGTACAACAGTTTGAAAGTAACATCATTTCACCGCGTATTATGAGTTCAAAATTAAATATCCATCCGTTAACAATTATTATTTTAATTTTAGGGGTAGGTAATTTTGCGGGAATTATCGGAATGATTTTAGCAGTACCAGTTTATGCAGTAACGAAAACAGTTGTATCGAACTTAGTGAGACTGTTTAAGACGAAACGAAGTAATCGAAAATAGTATATGTTGAGAAAGATACACCGCTTTTTAAGTGGTGTATCTTTTGTTTGATTACTCGAAATTAAAAGTGCAAGGGTCTAATTTTATTATATATTTATTACACATCAAATATAACGATATACTTGTGTGATATTATGTCTATAAAACTATGTGGAATCCCTCTGAACTATCCAAATCATTTCTTTAGAACGTGCTATCAACATCATAATCGACTCCTTTCAATTTTTATATTTTAAAGGTTTATAGGTGAGAGTAGTATTTGCTTCTACGATCTCGAATTTCGTCTATAACCTGTTTGTATTGTTGTTCTTGTTTTAATTCAGCTTCAGAATAGTTTTTTTTCTGAATTGTAATTGTTAAAAAGAAAAGGTGAAACTTCATAATACATTCCTCCTTTCGAAAGGAATTATAGATGGCTACAGTAGTGACTTTGACGTTCTTTTACATCTTCCATAGCTTTATTGATTTGATGATCATGCAATATTTCACTGTCGGAGAACTTAGTTTTTTGAATCGTAATGGTTAAAAAGAATACTTTAAATTTCATTAGTTTTTTGCCCCTTTATAAATGATTTAGAAAAGACGATTGTAATAAGA
>NZ_JAKUFT010000044.1:0-43890 GCF_022663605.1 Bacillus cereus group sp. BfR-BA-01379 | reverse complement strand
TCCTTCATGGCTCACCATTTACAATTTTATGCGGGTGTAGTTTAGTGGTAAAACAAGAGCCTTCCAAGCTCTGGTCGAGAGTTCGATTCTCTTCACCCGCTTTTCAATTATGGGCCTATAGCTCAGCTGGTTAGAGCGCACGCCTGATAAGCGTGAGGTCGATGGTTCGAGTCCATTTAGGCCCACCATAATTGTTCCGCAGTAGCTCAGTGGTAGAGCTATCGGCTGTTAACCGATCGGTCGTAGGTTCGAGTCCTACCTGCGGAGCCATATTATAGAGAAGTACCCAAGTGGCTCAAGGGGCTCCCCTGCTAAGGGAGTAGATCGCGAACGCGGTGCGAGGGTTCGAATCCCTTCTTCTCTGCCAGAACTGGCCCGTTGGTCAAGTGGTTAAGACACCGCCCTTTCACGGCGGTAACACGGGTTCGAATCCCGTACGGGTCATACTAAAAGAGATAGCATAATCTGCTATCTCTTTTTTGTTGTGTAAAAGTGGACTTTGGATAGTCTGCTTTTTTTTATGGATTTCTTGTGGCTTTAGTGCTTGATTGTAATCATTGCAATAAGTTGTAGGAGATTTATATATATATACACTTATTTCTGCAACCTTTTTATTCTCTCATTCGACTATATTAGTAAAGGGAGGAAGAAATAAAAATGGACATAGCCTATCTAGTAAAACAAGCGACAAGAGGAAATGATCAAGCATTTGAACAACTTATTACTTTTGTTCGCCCAAAACTATATCGAACAGCCTATTCTTATGTAAGAAATGAACAAGATGCACTGGATATATACCAAGAAACAATTTATGAAGCATATCTGTCATTAAGAAAGTTAAAAAAGCCGGAGAAATTTCAAAGTTGGATTACTAAAATTCTTGTTTTTAAATCCATTGATTTTGTAAGAAAATCCTCTAGACAATTTGTTGCGAATGATGAAATGTTTTCTAATTTATGTACAGAAGAGAGCATGAATAAATTAGAGCAATCGTTGGATTTAATCGAGGCATTTAATTTCTTAGATCCTACTTACAAAACTATTATTGTATTAAGGTATTATCACGATTTATCTATTATGGAAATTGCTGAGATTCTTAATTCTCCAGAAGGAACGGTAAAATCTCAATTACATCGAGCAAAGCAAGCCTTACGCCCCATTTTAAAGGAGGGATATAGTTATGAATAAAGAAGAATTTAATCACCATATCAATGATATTCCTATACCAGAAGATAGGTTAATTCAAAGAGAAAAAACAGCCATGCTTCGAGCTAAGAAAAATCAATACCGTAGAAAAAATACAATCAAGTATTCTAGTCTTGTTGCTTGTGGAATATGTGTTTCTCTCTTAGGTTCTGGATTCATTTCTCCTACTATGGCAAAGACATTATCGAGTGTTCCAGTTATAGGCTCCATTTATGCACAATTTAATGATATTGCTTCTGATAAAATTGAAAAGGATGAGCTTGCTACACCAATTGAGAGACAAGATAACCATAGTGGTTTAACGATGAATGTGAAAGAGGCTGTTTACGATGGTGGACGTTTAGTGGTCACGGTGGAATACAAAGGAGAAACCCCTATTTCCAAAAGTAATGAAGAGAAAGCTGGATTTAGTTATGTAACCATTAATGGGAAAGAAGTCAGAGCTGCAATTGGTTCTACTTCACAGAAGTCAAAAGGACAAAACACTATTATTGAGCAGCATGAATTTACTTTAGCTAATTACGGTGAATTTGGTGATAAAATTGATGTTTCCGTCCATGGGAAAGATTTATTTGGACAAACAGGAACATGGAACGTAGCATTTCCTCTTACAAAAGTTGAAAGTGAGATTCGTAAATTCACTCCTAATATAAAAACATTAACGAAAGATAATCTGTATGCATTAACAGTAGATCAAGTAATCTTTTCTTCACTTTCAACGAGGATTGATTTGACCTTTGATTATCCAAAAGAAATGGAAGCTAATGATAGCTGGCCAGCACTTGATTATACTGTCACTGATGATAAAGGAAAAATCTACGAAGGAGTCAGCTTGCAAGTTGGTAGCACGGGATTATACGGACACCATGTTGTTTTAGCTCTTCCACCGATGGATAATCCTCCAAAATCGTTAACGATTGAGCCCGCGTATCTTAGTGGTCTAAATGCTACATTAAAAAATGGAGGTGCTGAAGATTTGAAAACGACTGTGTTGCTACAATAATTGAAGAGACTTGTTAGGTCCCCATGTCTATTGACTGTTAATAAGTGATGGTATGTTAATTTGACGTGTATGGAAAAAATATCGCTATCCATCTAAGAGAAATTTGTATCTATATAATCAAAAGACGCTATTCTTTTTGTAGAAGTATACAGAAATGGTGGCGTTTTTATGTTGCTATCATTGTCGATTTTTGTCGGTAAGTCGATATCTTGCAAAAATCGCCGATATAATTTCACTTATCGAAAAACCTTTTCACAATCTAAAGAAAACGCCGCCATTGAGATTGATTTCATACTTGATTTAATAACTTTACACTCTATGTGAAAAAGTTCACAAATAGGTCATAATTTGTGAAGTAATTCACAATGATACGTGCTACAATATGAATGTAAAGAAGTTAAACAACATTAAATTAGTATTTTAATTAATTACTTAAACAATCATAAAAAATAGATGTGAACAATAGAGAGGGGAAATTAACATGAAAAAAGGTATCAATCGTGTAGTATTAGTAGGAACAGGAGCTGTAGGTTGTAGTTACGCTTACTCAATGATTAACCAAGGTGTAGCTGAAGAATTCGTACTTGTAGATGTTAATGAAGCAAAAGCAGAAGGGGAAGCAATGGACTTAAGCCATGCGGTACCATTTTCTCCAGCAGCAACAAAAGTTTGGAGCGGTAGCTATGCAGATTGTAAAGATGCAGATTTAGTTGTTATCACAGCTGGATTACCACAAAAGCCAGGCGAAACTCGCTTAGACTTAGTTGAGAAAAATACAAAGATCTTTAAACAAATCGTTCGCGGTATTATGGATAGCGGATTCGATGGAATCTTCTTAATCGCAACAAACCCAGTTGACATTCTAACTTACGTAACTTGGAAAGAATCTGGTTTACCAAAAGAGCGCGTAATCGGTTCTGGTACTACTTTAGACTCTGCTCGTTTCCGTTACATGTTAGGTGACTACTTAGATGTAGATCCACGTAACGTTCATGCTTACATCGTTGGTGAGCACGGTGACACTGAACTTCCAGTATGGAGCCACGCTACTGTAGGTGTACAAAAACTAGAAACAATTTTAGCTAACAACGAGCAGTACAAACAAGAAGACTTAGATAAAATCTTCGAAAATGTACGCGATGCAGCTTACCATATCATCGAACGTAAAGGCGCAACTTACTACGGAATCGGTATGTCACTACTTCGTGTAACTAAAGCAATCTTAAGCAACGAGAACAGCGTATTAACTGTATCTGCATACCTTGAAGGTCAGTATGGTGAGAAAGATGCTTACGTAGGTGTTCCAGCTGTTATTAACCGCCAAGGTGTACGTGAAATCGTAGAACTTGAGTTAAACGAAGAAGAAAAAGCGAAATTCGCTCATTCTGTAAAAGTATTAAAAGAAACAATGGCACCAGTACTATAATAATTGCTAAATAATTCAGAGGCGGGAAACTGCTTCCTACCTCTGAGTTTTTATCCCGCTTTAATGGGCAGTAAGACCCCCACCTCAAAATTCAGCGAAAGCAAAGAAGTTAGGTGGGGGATCAACTGCCCATAAAAGTCCGATTGGTGAGGGCTAATAATCAGTGGGGGATGAAGAAACCCCCCACTGATTAAAGTTTCACTTTATATAACTTAATATAAATTCCTTTTCCGGTTTCCCTTGTATATCCCCAATATACCCCTTTTGCTGGATCAGGGTCGTTTATAGAAAAGAGCACTCTATTTTATATAGAGTGCTCTTTATTATTATTTTTTAGGAGTTAATCCTAATTTTTTTAAAATATCTACCAGTGTACCGCTTTTTGATTTTTCAACAGGTGTTTGTGATTTAGATGCATCTGGACCTTTCTTCAAGAAGTTCTTTTCAACGAAGCGAATATCTTTTTCGTCGACAATGCCATCTTTATTAAGGTCGCCGTCTTTTATAGATAGTTCTTTTTTACCATAGTTGCTAGCGATAATTTCTGCATCTTTTATATCAATTACTTTATCTCCATTTACATCACCTGCAAGGCTCTCATCAAAGCGTGCATAGTAATATTGGCCAAGTAGCTTACCATCTTTTTCAGTACCTAATTTCGTAGTGAGTCGGCTTGTTAAATGTCCTGGAACTTCTACGTATAAGTTGTAGTCACGTTTATTAACAGGAAGTCCATTTAGTTTAAAGTAACCGTATTTATCGAGTGAACCTTCAAACTTATGACGATAAGAATCAGTTGCATATACTTTTACGCCAAGCTTTGTATAATCAAATTTTTCATCTAAATATCCACGTTCATTTAAGAATGCACCAGGTTTAATATTGCCTTCTACTAGTGAGTTTAAGGACATAACTGAGAATGTTTGATCTTGAAGTACACGCATTCTGTTTGGTTCTGATTGACCTTGTTTCCAGTAAGCAAACACAGCTAAATCTAATTGAGCATTTGCTTCATAAAATTCATCATTTTCTACTTTGAAAGTTACATCAATGAACGGGAAGTCACCATCTAACCCCGCGAAGTTTTTATCATCGATAGCCCCGCCTACTGTAACAGAACCTTCTTCTAATTTCGGTTCATTTACTTTTGCCGTTACACCTTTTTCAGAAAGGAGCTTTTCAAAAGCAGGATTCAATTTTGCATTTGCAAATTTGAAGTTCTTCTCTAGGAACTTCACGTTAAATTCTCCGGCAACAAATTGTTTTACGTGCTTCGCGTTTAATGTCACAGTGAATTCATCATCTTTATATAATTCTTTTTTATCGTAACTAGCTTTCGCATATTGAGCACCTTGCGGGATAAACCAATAGTTATTTACACCGCTCGGGTAGTCAGGACCTGCAGTTGCATAATCGAAAATATATACGCCTGTATTCATTGGGCCTTCCACCTTAAAGGAATCAGGTGTAATGCCCACTTTAAAGTCACCATTTTCCGTAATAGGTAAAAACTTGTGTAAGTATGGAGAATAGTCATAGTACATAACGCCGTTCGCTTCTTGCGTAATGTTTAATCCTTTTCCTCTTAAGTAGTCAACGTTAGAATCATATACATTTCCTTTAATCCATAGTGCTTTTTTACCGTCTTCTACTGTATAGTTTTCTTCATTTAATTCATAAATACCAGGCTGTAATCCGGTTAATTTCACTTCTGGCGGTGTATTATCAATTACGACATAATCACCTTTCACACGTGCTTTTCCGGCTTTATCATAGCCAACAAATTCAATTGTGTAATCACCTTCTGGTAAGTCGATTTTCTCATCCCCAATTGGTTTTGCAGGATCATTTGTAAAAGGATATACTCTGCCGTTAAAGAATGAATCTAAGTAGTAATACACGTCCGTTTTTAGTCCGCTCGTGTTTAATGTTCCGATGAAGCCGAGAGCCTTATTTGTTTTCGAATCTTTCACGATAAGATCTAACGTCTCCAGTTCGCTGTTTAATTGGAATGCCCCGTGCAAATACGATTCACGGTATGGATTGAATTTAGATGTATCAGTTGAGATTGTTTTTCTTGATAATAGTGCATTTTCAATACCAGGTTCTGATACACGAATAGAGAATGGAATTTGATACGTTTCTTCTTTATTTTTCGTATTTGTAATATGGATGTATCCTTCATATCGGCCTTGCTTTGCACCAGCTGGAATATTAATTTTTGCTTCAATTTCATCTGATTTGCCAGCATCAATTGTAATTGTTTCAGCAGTAGAAACTTTTACACCGTTTGCGGTAGCATCGTTAATAGCAGAAGATGCTGGTGTATAAGAAATTTCTGTTTTAAATTCTTTCTTCTCTTGTTTATTGCGGTTTTCAACTTTAATTTTTCGTTTTTGTTCAAGAGATTCCCCGTCTTTTTGATAGTACTTACCGAATGCAATGGATCCAGTTTCTTCAGGTACTTCAATCACTTCATCATTTACAATTGTTTTTGTCGTATCTAACACTTTAAAACTTGTTTCCGTATGAACAGAGTTATAAGCATCTACTCGTCCAGCTCCCACTTCATATACGGAATATTTTTCTTTTAAATCATCAGCTGTGTTCATAAGAGACGCTTTTACATCGAATGGAGAGTATTCTGGATGCTCTTGCAAAATAAGAGCAGCAACACCAGCAATATGTGGAGAAGCCATGGATGTTCCTTGCATACGTTCATAGGAAACATCGTAGTTTTCACCTTCTTGCGGGTCGTTAATATATTCAGGTACTGTTGAAAGTACCGCAACACCAGGTGCTGTAATATCAGGTTTAATATCATCATTTGATGTAACTGGGCCGCGTGAGCTAAAGTCTGCAAGATGATCGCCTTCTGTTTGAATGTAATTGATTTCATCGAAAGTTAAGGATGTTTTGCCTTGTTCAATTTGAGCTTTTAGTTTTTCGCCATCTTCTTTCGTTAGGCGGAATGCTGGAATGTATTTTGTGCTTTCGCCAATGTAGTAAGGAATTTCTCCATCCACATTGTTATAAATAATAACTGTTTTTGCACCAGCTTGTTTCGCATTTGCGATCTTTTCATCAAACGAGATTGTACCACGTGCAACGAGAGCGATTTTTCCTTTTACATCCTTTTTACTAAACTCGTCAGGAGTACCGATTCCGACAGATTCAATAGGTAGAGATTGTCCTTTGAAATCTTCTATTTTATCAGTGAAGTTTTTGCCGAATAAAATTAGGTTAGGGAATTGTAATTGTCCGGCATGACCTGATAGTTTCGGTAAGGAAATAGAGCTATCACTTGCTCCAACTGTAATAGCAAATGGAGAAGCACCTGGTGATCCGAGTGTCGCTGGATTTGGACCAGAGTTCCCAGCAGCAACGACTGTAACAACACCAGAAAGCATCGCGTTATTAACAGCGATAGACGTTGGATCAAGCGGATTATTGCTATCATCACCTAAAGATAAGTTAATGACGTTCATACCGTCAGAAATAGATTTATCGATTGCAGCGATAATACCAGAACTATCTCCGCTTCCGTAAGGACCGAGTACACGATAGTTATATAGTTCAATGTCAGGTGCAACACCTTTTACTGCGGAATCTGATTTGTTTTTCTTTTGAGCAGAAACGATACCTGCTACGTGAGTACCGTGCGCAGTGTAGAAGGAAGAACCACGATTATCAAATTCAGGAGCACCAGATTGTTGCCACTCGGTATAAGTTGTTTCCATCGGATCTGCATCGTTATTAATAAAGTCCCAACCTTTTACGGAGTTTGGGTCTACCTTACTAGAATCTTCACCCGGTTTTGCGCGATAGCCTTTATACACGTCTTTTAAGTCAGGGTGATTGTAATCAATACCTGTATCTAATACACCAACTTTAATTCCTTTTCCAGTAATGCCCTCGCTATGTAACTTATCTACTCCAATTTGCGGAATGCTATCTGTTAGTTTTTGAGGTGCTTTCTGCTCTGCTTGTTTTGGTAAATTTAATTTCACTTCGTAATCTTTCCAAATACGTTTTACAACGCCAATTCGTAACAATTCTTCCACTGTATTTGCAGGTAATGTCAGCGCAACACCATTTATCGCATGCTTATAAGAACGTTTAATTTGTACAGACTGGAAATTCCCTGACTTTACTGATGGGCTAAATTGATAAAGGCGTTTTAATCCTTTTTGGAATTCCTCATGTTCTTGATCAATACGTGCTTTTATATTTTCAGGAGCAGCTTGTAATCCTTTTTCTTTTTGCTTTAATTCATTAATCTTTACTGGAGCCGTTTGAAATTCGACAATGATATTTACTTGTTCGGAACTACTCGTATTAATATCTGGTGAAATAGTAAAACCAGGATTGGCATCTAACGTTTGTAATGCCTGACGTTGTTCTTTAGAAAGTTTTGATAGTAAAGACTGGGCGTTTGAAGAGTCGATTTGATTAATAGGGTTTTCAGCAAGTACATTGAACGGAAGGGCAGTTGAAAATAGAACGCCAGCCGTTACAATTCCGGTAACAAAACGATTTTTCTTTTTCATATATAGGCCTCCGATAATTTATATTTTTAAAATTATTTCTCCACGCCTGGTGTTTGCTCTGCGTGGAATGTCCAGTTTAGCTGTAAGGAATCACCCTGGAATTTATTTTGATCTTGGTCGTTGTCTTCAAAGGAGAAGAGAACGTGTAAGTAATCTGTTTCACCAGATTTAATACCATCTATTAAGTTATGACGTTCTAGAGAAGTAGCTAAATCCTCAGGTTTCATAGTTTTTAATTCTGATAGTTTTGTTTCCCACAAAATTTCATGATCATCGTTTGGATTAGATGGCTTTCCATCATTCACTAAAAATTTGACGATGATGTGATCGCCTAAATCTTCACCATCATTATTTTGTTTTGCATCTGTAACTTCATAGGATGTTTCAAGTGCTACTTTTGCAATATCCAATGTCCCTGTATTTTCAAGCTTGAAGTTTCTTTCGATCAAATCACCTGGTTTTAAATCTTTCACATTAACAATTACACTTGGGTTAATAGAAAGATCTAGTGTACCAGCTTGAAATGAGTTACTAGATGTTTCAGAATCACTGAAATAGGCGAATACACCGCCGAATGTAAGGGATAAGCCAAGTGAAGCTGTGACAACTCCCATTCCAACCTTTTGTTTTAATGACATAAGAAAGCCCCCTAGTTAAATTTTTATAGCGACCGTTCGTAACAAGGATAAATAAGTAAACATAGTAGTCCGCTATGAATTATAATTACGAAAGGTCAATGTTCTTTATTGAGAACAAGTATATGCTTATGAATTTTCCATTTCAATAAAATTATGACAAAAAATGTTGAGAAACATTTTTTTATGACAGATTATTTTGTTGCGATTTTAAGTGATAAATAGCGAGTAAAATAGGATAGATCTAATGAAATAAAGGTTGAGAAATAAATAATAGGATGAAAGACTAGTAGAAAATGAAGCGCTTGCAATGAATATTCGTCAAAATTCGATATTTTACACAGTAAATTTGAATATTTTAAGCGAAATTAAAGAAAAAAACGAATATTTTTTAAAAAATAACAAGGATATTTAAGTTTTTCGCAGAAATGATAAAGAGTAAAAAATTTCTGTCATCTTAGTGAGGTGAACATATTGGATGTAATAAATTGTGAAGAAGTGAAACGAGATGAGTTTCATACAGAAAAGTACTATGACAGTTATAACATCTTTGGGGCACATATTGTGACGGAAGATGGGATGCGAGGTGTACGATTCACAGTATGGGCTCCTCATGCGAGGGCAATGAGTGTTGTTGGAGATTTTAATGAATGGAATTATGAGCAACATAAGATGCTACAAGTGACAGAAGAGGGGATTTGGTCCTTGTTTGTACCGCATATTGAAGAGAATGAGATATACAAGTATGCGATTGAAACGATGGATGGTAACGTGATTTTAAAAGCAGATCCTTACGCAGTATATGCAGAAGTAAGACCGAATACGGCATCTGTAGTTTTTGATATAGAGGGATATGAATGGAATGATAAAAACTGGAGTCGTAAGAAAAAGAAAAAATCGATTTATAAAGAAGCGATGACAGTTTATGAATTACATTTCGGTTCTTGGAAAAAGAAAGAAGATGGCGCTCTGTATTCTTACAGAGAAATGGCTGAGGAGCTCATTCCATATGTGATGGAACATCAATTTACACATATTGAAATTATGCCGCTTGTTGAGCATCCATATGATCGTTCTTGGGGATATCAAGGAACGGGATATTATGCAGCGACAAGTAGATTCGGCACGCCACATGATTTGATGTATTTTGTCGATGAATGTCATAAATATGGAATCGGTGTCATTTTAGATTGGGTGCCGGGGCATTTTTGTAAAGATGCTCACGGTTTATATTTGTTTGATGGGACACCGACTTATGAATATAAAGATATAGATGTACAAGAAAACCTGGTATGGGGAACTGTTAATTTTGATTTAGGGAAGAGGGAAGTACGTAATTTCTTAATTTCAAATGCGTTATTTTGGATGAAGTATTTCCACATTGATGGTTTCAGGGTAGATGCAGTTGCGAACATGCTGTACTGGAATAAAGAAGGACAGGAGCAAAGTAATGAGCACGCTGTTTCATTTTTACGAGAGTTAAATGAAGCGGTGTTTGCAGAAGATGAAGATTTTCTTATGACGGCAGAAGATTCAACAGCTTGGCCACTTGTAACAGCTCCAACGTATGAAGGTGGGCTTGGGTTCAATTACAAATGGAATATGGGTTGGATGAATGATGTGTTGAAGTATATGGAGTGTGCGCCTGAGTACAGGAAGCATATTCATGAGAAAATAACGTTCTCATTACTATATGCTTACTCTGAAAACTTCATATTACCGCTTTCTCATGATGAAGTCGTTCATGGGAAAAAGTCGTTATTAAATAAAATGCCAGGAGATTACTGGGATAAGTTTGCTCAACTTCGTTTATTATATGGATATTTCTTTACTCACCCAGGCAAGAAATTACTCTTTATGGGTGGAGAATTCGGGCAGTTTGATGAGTGGAAAGATCTTGAAGATTTAGATTGGAATTTACATGACTTTGAAATGCATCGTTATATGCATGATTACTTTAAAGAGCTCATAGCATTGTATAAGCGCTCCAAACCACTTTGGCAGCTTGATCATTCACCGGAAGGATTTCAGTGGATAGATGCTAATAATCATGAGCAAAGTATTTTCTCGTTTATCCGCCAAGGGGATAAACAAGAAGATGCGTTAGTTGTCGTATGTAATTTTACGAAAGCAACATATGAAAACTATAAAGTAGGTTTGCCAGATTTCGAGTATTATAACGAGATTTTAAATAGTGACGCTGAGCAATATGGCGGATCGGGGCAAGTGAATAAGAAACGTCTCAAGACGATTCAGGAACCGTATCATAATCAAGCGGCACATGTAGAAATTACAATTCCACCATTTGGCGTATCCATATTACGACCAGTGAAGACGAGAAAGGGGAGCAAAAAACAAGATGGCTCAAAAACAAAAGTGCGTAGCAATGTTACTAGCAGGGGGAAAAGGTAGTCGATTAAGTGCATTAACAAAAAATTTAGCCAAGCCAGCTGTTCCATTTGGTGGTAAATATCGCATTATTGATTTTACGCTAAGTAACTGTGCGAATTCTGGTATTGAAACGGTTGGGATTTTAACGCAATATCAACCACTTGAACTTCATAATTATATCGGAATCGGCAATGCTTGGGATTTAGACCGAGTAAGCGGTGGAGTCACAGTGTTACCTCCTTATGCGGAGTCTTCAGGGGTGAAATGGTACACAGGTACGGCAAGTGCCATTTATCAAAACTTAAACTATTTAAGTCAGTACGAACCAGAGTATGTTCTGATTTTATCAGGCGACCATATTTATAAAATGGATTACAGTAAAATGCTAGATTACCATGTGGAGAAAGAAGCGGACGTTTCGATTTCTGTTATAGAAGTGCCTTGGGACGAAGCGAGTCGTTTCGGTATTATGAATACGAACGAAGAGATGGAGATTGTAGAATTTGAAGAAAAACCGCAATTTCCAAGAAGTAACCTTGCATCAATGGGAATTTATATTTTTAACTGGGCAATTTTGAAAGAGTATTTAGAGATGGATGCAAGAAATCCTGAATCTAGTAATGATTTCGGAAAAGATGTACTTCCGCTTTTATTAGATGAAGGGAAGAAGTTGATGGCGTATCCGTTTGAAGGATATTGGAAAGATGTTGGAACGGTGAAAAGCTTATGGGAAGCGAATATGGATTTACTTCGCGATGAAACATCACTTAATTTAAACGATCGTAATTGGCGTATTTATTCTGTAAATCCAAATGAGCCACCTCAATATATTGCAGAACAGGCAAAAGTAGAAGAATCACTTATTAACGAAGGATGCGTCATTGAAGGGGACGTGAAGCATTCTGTGTTATTCCAAGGGGTGACGGTGGAAGAAGGTAGTATGGTTATTGATTCTGTCGTTATGCCAGGAGTGAAAATTGGTAAAAATGTTGTAATTGAAAGAGCGATTGTTGGATCGGAAATGGTTATTGAAGATGGAACCATTATTCGTCCAGAAAAAAATGTCGACGATGTAGTACTCATTGCTGAAGGGAAATAGAAAAGGGGGATGAAATGAATGGGAGAAAAAATGTTAGGAATTATTAATGCAACGGGAAGTTTTCCTTCCTTAAAGAAAGTAACAGGGCATCGTTCACTAGCGGCGTTACCGTTTGGGGGCCGTTATCGACTCATTGATTTCATGCTTTCAAATATGGTGAATTCTAATATTCATAGTGTAGCGGTTTTTACAAGTCATAAAAACCGTTCACTAATGGACCATGTTGGTTCAGGAAAACAGTGGGATTTAGATAGAAAAAGAGACGGACTGTTCTTATTCCCGCCAAATTGCCAATGTGATCAAGATGAATTTGGTTCTTTTGCACATTTTAGAAGACATATTGATTATTTTTTAAGAGCTAGAGAAGAATACGTTGTTATTACGAATAGCCATCTCGTAACAGCATTAAATTTCCAAGCGGTGTTAGAGCGACATATACATACGGCAGCTGATATTACTGAAGTTTGCCATGAAGGGGTTTCGCTTCAAACATACGTGTTAAAGAAACAATTATTGTTAGATTTATTTGAGACATATAAAGATGTGGAGCAATACAGTTTATTTGATGTAGTGAGAGAAAAGCGCGGAAAATCACTGCACATTGCTACGTATGAGCATACAGGATATGTAGCTATTATTGATTCGATTGAAAGTTATTATAAACATAGCTTAGAAATTTTGCAGCCGGCTATTTGGAAGCAATTATTTAAGAAAGAAGCACCGATCTTTACGAAAGTAAAAGATGAACCACCAACTCGTTACTTGAAGGGTGCAGCCGTAAAAAATACAATGATTGCAAACGGCAGTATTATCGAAGGTGAAGTAGAAAATAGTGTCATTTCCCGTTCTGTTAAAATTGGGAAAGGTTCAATTGTTCGTAATAGCATTATTATGCAAAAGAGCCAAATTGGAGATAACTGTATAATAGACGGTGTTATTATTGATAAAGATGTGAAAATTGGTGATGGTGTTGTGCTAAAAGGAAACGCCGATGAGCCATACGTTATCGAAAAAGGAAGCGTTCAAAACAGTACGATTAATAGTTATTCTTAAAAGAATCAGTGGGGGGGTTTCCTCCACTGATTAAAGCATTCATTCAAATGAAAACTCGAAGGGAGGAAGCTGCAAGGGAAGTAGTATAAGCTTTTCGTGCAGTGGGACAACAAGTGAATATTTTATTTGCAGTATCAGAATGTGTACCATTTGTTAAATCGGGAGGATTAGCTGATGTAGCAGGTGCGCTCCCAAAAGAGCTGAAGAAATTAGGTGTGGACGTTCGCATTATACTCCCGAATTATAGTCTTATTCCGCAAGAATTAAGGGATGGATGTACGTTACATAAAGTAATTAACGTCCCGCTTGGGTGGAGAAATCAATATTGCGGAATTTTAAAAGGTGAGCAAGACGGGATTACGTATTACTTAATAGACAATGAATATTATTTTAAGAGAGATTCTCTATATGGTCATTATGATGACGGAGAGCGTTTTTCTTATTTTTCGAAAGCAGTTTTAGAGTGTATTCCTCATCTTGATTTCGAAGTGGATGTTCTTCATAGCCACGATTGGCATACAGCTATGGTGAATTTCTTACTACGTGAAAAGTATCAAGATAATCCATTATACGAGCATATTAAAACGGTATATACGATTCATAACTTGCAGTTCCAAGGTGTATTTCCTCCTGAAGTGATGTACGACTTGTTAGAACTTGGTGACGAATATTTTCATAGTGAGCAGCTAGAGTTTTATGGAAATGTGAACTTTATGAAGGGTGGAATTATCGCTTCTGATCAAATTACAGCGGTTAGCCCGACATACAAAGAGGAAATTCAATATGAGTTTTTCGGTGAGAAGTTAGATGGATTGTTACGAAAAAATAATGGTAAGCTTAGCGGCATCGTAAATGGAATTGATACGAGTGTATATAATCCGGAAACGGATTCGTATATTACTGCTCAGTATGATGCAGAGTCATTAGAGGAAAAGAATGAAAATAAACGCGCTTTGCAGCGTTATTTTGGTTTGCCAGAAAAAGAAGATACACCAATTATTTCAATGGTAACGAGATTAACGAAGCAAAAAGGTCTTGATTTAGTGCGTACTGTATTCCGCGAAATAATGGAGGAAGATGTACAATGTATTATTTTAGGATCAGGTGATTCGGAATATGAGCAATTCTTTGAGTGGATGGCATACGAGTATCCTGAAAAGGTAAAAGTGTATATCGGATTTAATGAAGAATTAGCTCATCAAGTATATGCGGGAAGTGATTTATTCTTAATGCCATCACTATTTGAACCGTGTGGACTTGGACAACTTATCGCATTAGCGTACGGTACGATTCCGATTGTAAGAGAAACAGGCGGATTAAATGATACGGTACAATCTTATGATGAAGAAACTGGAGAAGGAAATGGTTTCAGTTTCACGAATTTTAATGCACATGACATGTTGCACACAGTTCGTCGTGCAATTGAATTTTATCATGATAAACCGGTATGGGAGCAGCTTGTAAAACAAGCGATGACTGAAGATTATAGCTGGGAGAAATCAGCTCTTGCTTATAAGAAATTGTATAAAAGTCTCATGGAATAACATGTAGGTGGTGAAGAAATGTTTACTCATGTTGAAAGTTTCAAATCAGCTTTTCTAGAAAAGTTAGAGACGATGTATGGTAAAAGTTTCAAAGACTCTACAACTCGTGATCAATACAATACGCTTGGATACATGGTACGTGAGTATATGAATAGTCAATGGATTGCAACGAACGAAAGCTATCGGTCTGGAGAGCGAAAGCAAATGTATTACTTATCCATCGAGTTTTTACTTGGACGTTTGCTTGGAAGTAACATATTAAATTTAGGCATCAGGGATGTATGTGAGCAAGGACTTTCTGAGCTTGGTATTTCGTTGCAACAATTAGAAGAGGTGGAAGCAGATGCAGGTCTTGGAAATGGTGGACTTGGACGATTAGCAGCCTGTTTCCTTGATTCACTTGCATCGTTAAACTTACCAGGTCATGGTTGTGGCATTCGTTACAAACACGGCTTATTTGATCAAAAAATTGTTGATGGTTATCAAGTTGAATTTCCAGAACAGTGGCTTCTTCATGAAAACGTATGGGAAGTAAGAAGACATGATCAAGCTGTAGAAGTAAGTTATTTCGGTAATGTTGAACCGCTATACATTGATGGACGTTTAGAGTTCAGACATACGAATGCAGAAGTGATCATGGCAGTACCATATGACGTTCCCGTAGTAGGTTATGAAACGAGCACTGTAAACACACTTAGACTTTGGAATGCTGAACCAGTGCCTTTCCCGCAAAATTGCAAAGATATTTTGAAATATAAGCGTGAAACAGAGGCGGTATCGGAGTTTTTATATCCAGATGATACGCATGATGAGGGAAAAATACTTCGTTTGAAACAACAGTATTTCCTCGTATCAGCAAGTTTGCAAAATATCGTTCGTCTGCATAGAGAAAGATATGGTGACCTTCGTCAATTGCATGAAAAAATTGCGATTCATATTAATGATACACATCCAGTTTTGGCGATTCCAGAACTGATGCGTATTTTATTAGATGAAGAAAAACTAGCATGGGAAGAAGCTTGGCACATAACGACGCAAACGATTTCTTATACGAATCATACAACGTTATCAGAAGCACTTGAGAAGTGGCCAATTCACATTTTTAAACCGTTATTACCGAGAATTTATATGATTATTGAAGAGATTAATGAGCGTTTCTGTCATGAACTTTGGGAACGTTATCCATATGAATGGCATCGTATTGAAGAGATGGCAATTATTGCGCATGATCTTGTGAAAATGGCTCATTTAGCAATTGTCGGTAGCCATAGCGTTAATGGTGTAGCGAAAATTCATACGGAAATTTTAAAGCAACGTGAAATGCGATTATTTTATGAGTTTTATCCAGATAAGTTTAATAATAAAACGAATGGAATCGCTCATAGGCGCTGGTTAATGAAGGCGAATCCACAGCTGACGAACCTTATTTCAGAGGCGATTGGAACAGAGTGGAAGAAAGAACCGATTAAGCTTCAAGCGCTGCAATTAGTTCAACATGATGCGAGCTTCCAGGAGAAATTTGCAGAGGTAAAACAAGAGCGTAAAGAGATTTTAGCGGAGCGTATTCATAATAAAATGGGGATTACAATTGATCCTAATTCTATTTTTGATGTGCAAGTAAAAAGACTGCATGCTTACAAACGACAATTATTAAACGTTCTTCATATTTTATATTTGTATAACCGTTTGAAAGAGGATGCTAGTTTTACATTTTATCCGCGTACTTTTATCTTTGGAGCGAAAGCATCACCTGGCTATTATTATGCGAAAAAAATTATTAAATTAATTAATGAACTCGCAAGGAAAGTGAATAATGATCCGTACGTAAGCCAATATATGAAAGTTATCTTTCTAGAAAACTATCGAGTGTCTTTAGCTGAAGATATATTCCCAGCTGCGGATGTTAGTGAGCAAATTTCAACTGCGAGTAAAGAAGCATCAGGAACAGGTAATATGAAATTTATGATGAATGGTGCGATCACACTTGGAACGTTAGACGGTGCTAATGTTGAAATAAAAGACAGAGTCGGTGATGATAACTGTTTCATTTTCGGTTTAACGGCGGAAGAGGTTCTTCATTACTATCAAAATGGTGGGTATCGTGCAAGTGATTATTATCACCACAATATGCATATAAAAAAAGTAGTAGATCAGTTAACGAATGGTTTCTTTGCACATTCGGGAGCTGAATTTGAAGCGATTTACGATTCTCTCGTTATTCAAAATGATGAATACTTCGTTCTGCGAGATTTTGGTCCATATGCGGAAAGGCAAGAAGCTGTTGGTAGAGCTTATGAGAACCGAACGAAGTGGCTAGAAATGTCGATTTTAAATATTGCACAATCTGGTCATTTTGCGAGCGATCGAACGATTTTACAGTATAGTAACGAGATTTGGGGTATTGGTAATGCGGTTACACAGTATTAAATGAAAGTCCCTTTTAAAAGAGGAATATAATCGCTTAAAAACCGAGCTTAATCTCATTAAGCTCGGTTTTCCTTTTTTGCCTAAGAAAGAAATGGAATAGCGGTATAGATTATACCTTCTCCACCATATTCTCCTGTCGCAAAGTATGAAAATGTAAAGAAACCTGTAAACGTAAAAATTACAATGAGAAAAAGTGCAAAGATAAATTTTAGCATGTAAGGTCCCCTCATCCAAAAATAACTTCATATATTATTATAGTATAAGGATATTTAATTTCCAATTGTTTACTGGTTAAAAATGAGAAGTCAGACATGTTTTGTATGTTGTCATGGCATGATTATTTGTAATAGATTTTGTGTTTTTTGTAAATGTCATGTTGTGATGAACGTGTGCATATTCCCAGTCTTGGTCATTAAAATGGACATTGCGCGGAGGGAGAAGGGGAACGACATCAAATAAATTAACGAAGCGAAAGCTACTAGCCACTTGTAGTTTATAATAATTCCGAAATGCAATATCGCCCACTTTGGGAGAGGCAAATGTATAAAGACCGTACTGTGCAAATGCGGTGTTGATACGCGCATCGAGTATATGTAGTGTAGCGAGTGCACCACCTAAGCTATGACCGGTTGCAAGAAGTTTTTTATGGGCTGGTAGTGATACGAGCATATCCATAATAGAATCTCGGCAAGATTCATAAATGGAAAGAAAGCCGTTATGGACATTTCCGCTGTTTAAAGCATATGGATATGGTTTTTGGTTAACGAGTGAATCGATAATCCAGTCTGTATCTGTTTGTGTCCCGCGAAAAGCTACAATAATCGTATCCTCAGACTCTAGTATGAATCCGAACCATTCTGTCGTTTGAATGGTTTTTCCTTGAAAGCCTTGTACATATTGAAAACCATCTGGTATTTCGAAAATCCCATTTTGTTTATATTGTTCATACGTTAACTCACAACAAGAAGCTAACAATATGGCAGTATCTTTATCGAAGGATAAAGGAGTACGCATTAAGGAAGCCCTCCTTAAGAAAAGGTATAGTTCAATATATGCAGTGAGGGACTTGATTCATTCTTTGGAGGGAGTTTGAAAATTAAGCTTGAACCTTTATAAATATGAAGAAGAAGCGCGGCCAAATGAGGCTATGGCATTCAAAGTGGTTTATACAGTCAAAAAAAGATAGTTCCTTATGAAGGAGACTATCTCTTTTTTGTTTTATCCCGCTTTAATGGGCAGTAAGACCCCCACTGATTAAAGTTTCACTTTACTCTTTCCCATCTAAAAGACGACCAAGTCCGCCTAAAACGCTGCCTTCACCGCTGTTTTGAGCTGCTGGGCTTGTAAGACGTGCTGCTAAACGGCTAAGTGTTAAGGACTGAATCCAAACCGTTCCAGGACCTTCTAACGTTGCGAAGAATAAACCTTCGCCGCCAAATAGGGCTGTTTTTACTTTTCCAACGAATTGAATATCGTAGTTAACGTCTTTTGTCATGGCAACGAGACAACCTGTATCGATGCGAAGTCTTTCGCCAGGTTTTAATTCACGCTTGTATACAGTTCCGCCTGCATGCATGAAAGCAAGTCCATCACCTTCAAGTTTCTGCATGATGAAACCTTCCCCACCGAAGAAACCAGTTCCGATTTTTTTCGTAAACTCGATTCCGATAGAAACGCCTTTTGCTGCACAAAGAAACGCATCTTTTTGGCAAACTACTTTTCCTTGATATTCTGTTAAATCTACAGGAACAATCTTACCAGGATAAGGAGCAGCAAAAGATACGTGGCGCTTGCCGTGACCTGTATTTGTAAAGACAGTCATAAACATACTTTCACCTGTAACAAGACGTTTACCAGCGCCCATTAATTTACCGAATAGACCACTAGATGGGCCAGAACCATCACCGAAAATGGTTTCCATTTCGATATGATCTTCCATCATCATCATTGCGCCAGCCTCTGCGATAACGCTTTCTTCTGGATCTAATTCAATTTCAACAAACTGCATATCATCGCCATATAATTTATACTCGATTTCATGTGCTTGCATTTTTTCACCTCATCATATGTAGTAATTATATTGTACCGAAATCAAAGAAATTAGAATACTGTAGATTTGTTAATTTTTGAATAAAAATAGAATGAAAATGTAAGGTTATACTAGGATTATAAAAAAAGATGGGTTGAAAGTGTTCTCATTTGACGTTTTTGATATAGCATGATATAGTGAAAGCACTATTGAGCTACATAATGTGGTACGGAAATAAAGCACGTTGTATTAAAGGCTGTAAGCTTGTTATACATTCATGTCCTTTATATCCACCTTTTCATGTGGATTCATAGTTTCATTTTTATTTAGGAGGTACATGACATGCAAACAGGTAAAGTTAAATGGTTTAACGGCGAAAAAGGTTTTGGCTTCATCGAAGTTGAAGGCGGAGAAGACGTATTCGTACATTTCTCAGCTATCCAAGGCGAAGGCTTCAAAACTTTAGAAGAAGGTCAAGAAGTTTCTTTCGAAATCGTTGAAGGAAACCGCGGACCACAAGCAGCTAACGTTACAAAAAACTAATTAGCTAGCGATAAAAAGCATTCCGATTTTCGGAATGCTTTTTTTTATTCTTTGGAACTCGATTCATTTGAGGATAATTCACCCTTAAACGTACGCTCTTCAAAGTCATCAAGCATTTGTTCATATTCTTCATGCTCTTCTGTAGCGAAAACTTGCGGATTCTTTCCATACATATCTGTACCGATAAAGTTTTCGAAATCCTCTACGTAGCCTACATTTTCCTCGCTATTTACATACATGCCATTATAGTTTTTTGAATCTTGTCTTTCTAAATCAGACGGCGTTTCAGACGTTCCGTAATTGGCAACATCTTGCCATGCATCTTCCGCATCGTATTCAACAGAATGATCTTCATCATGCTTGTGGAAAGAAGGAGACAACACTTCTTCTTCAACTGGTCGTGTATTCATATTTAACTTACTTGTCGTGTGCTGGATGCATGTTGTAGCGGTCGGCATTGCTTCTAATCTTTCAAATGGAATTTCTTCGCCAGACACTTCGCAAATGCCGTACGTACCCGCTTCGATTTTTTGCAATGCGTGTTTCGTATCCTCTAGCTGTTTATGCCAAAGTTCAATAAGTCCGAAGTCTTTTTCACGTTCATATAGCTCTGTTGCCATATCAGCTGGATGGTTATCGTAGCTAGATAATTCTCCAACGGAATCACGTTCAGATGCACGATCTTCATTTTCATGTGTTTGTATCGTTTGCTCTAGTTCTTGTTTTTGTTTTTCTAAAACGGATTTAAATTGATTTATTTGTTGTGGAGTTAACATAGTCGTCCACCTTCCTACAATTCAGTTTCTTTACATAGTATGAACGTTGAGAGTAGGAATTATGAGCTGAAATTGGTATACGAAAAAGGAGCCGCGTCAGCAGCTCCTTTCTATAGAAAATATCCAAGCAATAATCCGATTCCCATGAGGAGACCGAAGATTGTATTTGTTTTCGCTGTTGCAATCATTGCAGGTACCATTTCCATTGGAATGCTTTTGCCGATAAAGCCTTTCGTCGCTTTAAATGCTTTCGGTGCACTTAAAAATACGATAAGCATCCATGGTGATACGATGCCCACGATAATTAAAGCAATTGTCCAAATGTAGGAAACGATGAACATAGAAGCAAGTACACCAACGGCTCTTTCACGTCCAACGAGAATTGCTAACGTTTTACGGCCATTTTCTTTATCGCCATCTAAGTCACGAATGTTATTAGCTAATAATATGGCGCCAATTAAAATGGAGTTTGGAATAGATAATAAAATGACTTCTGATGTTACAGTCCCGGTTTGAATAAAGAATGAAATCCCGATAATAATGACACCCATAAATAGTCCGGCTGTTAACTCTCCAAATGGTGTATATGCAATTGGAAGTGGGCCACCTGTATAAAGGTAAGCAACAGCCATACAAACAAGACCGATTGCCGCAAGCCACCAGCTAGAATTCATACAAATATAAACACCTAATAGTATTGCGATGCCGAAAAATCCAAATGCTAAGTTAAGCACCGTTTTTGGCTGAATGCCATCGCGAACGATAGCGCCGCCGATACCAACTGACCCTTCGTGATCAAGTCCTCTTTTATAATCAAAGTATTCATTAAACATGTTTGTTGCTGCTTGAATGAGAAGGCAAGCAAGAAGCATCATAAGGAAAAGAGGGAGATGTATTTGATTTATGCCTCCGACCTGCATTGCATATGCTGTTCCGATGAAAACAGGAACGAAAGCTGCTGTTAATGTATGGGGACGTAGTAAACTCCACCAAATGCGCCAGCCTGTTTGCTTACTTGGCTTTGGCGCCGTAGGAGAGGAATTCGTTTCGACGTTCATTTCCATGTTGAATCCTCCTTTGGTCACATATTGTACACAACTAAGTGTAGAAAAAGCATCATTTAGTGTCAACGTTTATTTTCTAGGAAGAGAAGGTGAATTTCTCAGAATTGCTAAACGTTGACAGGCCTTTCGTTTGAGGTGTATCTTAAAATCAAGCGTAATTATGACTATTTTTCGCCCATAGGGGGGAGACAATTGTGATTCAAACGAAACAAGTAGGCTTGCAAGAAGTTCTTGCTGCAGCTATTAAGCGTGCAACTGATGAAAAAATATTGGTGAGCTTCGTAAAACAAATAGACTGGATGGATCCGCTTCTGTTTTATGCAGCAGGTAAAAGGATTGCATTCGAAAATAGATGTTATTTTGCAGACCCAGCTCAGCATGTAATATTTGCTGGAATTGGCTCTGTTTTCACTATAGCAACTGCTTCTCAAAAACGCTTTCAAACTACTCGTGACGAGTGGGATAAAGTAAAAGAGAAAGCATTTGTACAAAGAGAAAAATACGAATTTGGAACAGGTCCTCTTTTATTTGGTGGATTTTCATTTGATCAAGAAAAAGAGAAAACGGACTTATGGAAAGAATTTGATGATACGACATTTTCACTACCAGCATTTTTATTAACTGTAAAAAATGAAAAAGCATGGTTAACAATGAATACATTCGTTTCAGCAACAGATTGTGCAGAAACTCTTTATAATGAAATTGTTTCTTTAGAAGAGGAAATTTTACGAGAGAGTAAATGTGCACTAGAAGGATCGAAATTAACAGTTACTTCTAAAGTAGAAGTGGATCCGAAAGGCTGGATGAAGGCTATTGAAAAAGTGCAAGATGAAATGAAGCAGGGGAACGTGCAGAAGGTTGTATTAGCGAGGGAGCTAAAAGTAGAAATGAATCATCATATTGATTCTGCTCTCGTTTTAGAAGCACTTCGCATAGGGCAACCGGATTGTTACGTATTTTCTTTTGATTATAAAGGAGCATGCTTCTTAGGAGCGACGCCAGAGAGATTAATTCGCAAAGAAGATGAGAAGTTTACTTCGATGTGTCTTGCTGGTTCAACTGGTCATGGTCAATCTATAGAAGAAAGTAAACGAAATAGTAATGCGCTTCTTCATGATGAAAAGAATTTAGCTGAACACGGTTATGTTGTGAACATGATCAGGTCGGTATTAAATGAGCACTGTGAATCTGTTAATATTCCGGAAAGTCCGGGCTTATTAACAACGAAAAACTTAATTCATTTATATACACCTGTAGAGGCAGAAGGCGCTGCGAGTCTTTTAACAATGGTAGAAGAATTACATCCAACACCAGCTCTTGGCGGGACACCTCGTTTGGAAGCAATGAAACTGATTCGTGATGTTGAATTGTTAGACAGAGGATTATATGGTGCACCGATTGGCTGGATAGATGATGAAGGAAATGGTGAATTTGCGGTTGCGCTTCGCTGCGGATTATTAAATGGCGAGAAAGCATCCTTATTTGCCGGTTGCGGGATTGTAATTGATTCAGTACCGCAACTTGAATATGAAGAAACAAGTTTGAAGTTTAGACCGATGCTCGGTGCTTTGGAGGAATTAATGAAATGAACAATCATATAGAAGCATTATCATATTATTTAGGCGCGTTCGTGGATGAACTGACGCGTCTAAATGTATGTGATGTTGTCATTAGTCCAGGCTCACGGTCAACGCCGATTGCTTTGCTAATGGAACAACATGAAGGAATGAACACATATTTACATGTAGATGAAAGATCAGCAGGATTTTTTGCGCTCGGTATCGCAAAAGCGAAAAAACGTCCTGTTGCATTATTATGTACGTCAGGAACGGCAGCAGCGAACTACTATCCAGCTGTATGTGAAGCTTTTCATTCGCGAGTGCCGCTCATCGTCTTAACAGCAGATAGACCGCATGAATTAAGAGACGTCGGTGCACCACAAGCGATGAATCAATTCAATTTATACGGCACATTTGTGAAGCAATTTACAGAGATGGCACTTCCAGAAGCGAGTGAAGCGATGTATCATTACGCTCGCATGACGACGCAGCGCACGATAGCAAGCGCACTTCTAGCGCCGCAAGGACCTGTCCATCTTAATTTCCCAGTTCGCGAACCGCTTATCCCGGACTTTTCATTAGAAAGTTTATGGGATAAAGGACGCGGGGAATATACAGGAGTAGTTCAGCAAGGGAACGTGATGATGCCGAGTGAATATGTAGATTCTCTTGTAGGGCGCCTTTCACATATGGAAAAGGGGCTTATTATTTGTGGAGATGATAGCCATCCAGAAATCGCAGCGTTTGCAACGCAACTAGCTGAAAAAACGGGATATCCAATATTAGCAGATCCACTTTCTAACATTCGTAGCGGACACCACGATAAAACGATGGTAATCGACTGTTACGACACATTTTTACGAAATGAATTGTTAAAAGAAACGTGGCAGCCAGAAGTTATGATTCGCTTTGGTGGTATGCCTGTTTCGAAAGCATTAACGCAGTTCATTAAAAAACAGACGAAAGCCGTTCATATCGTTGTTGAGGAATCTGGACAATGGAGAGATCCAGCTCTCGTTGCGACAGAAGTGGTTCAAGCGAGTGATATTGCATTTTGCAAGGCACTAATAGAAAAAATGCCAGTTATGAAAAAGAATGATTGGTCCCTAATGTGGCAACATATAAACGAAAAAACGAAGGAAACGCTTCGTGAAATGGAAACATATGATACTGCATTTGAAGGGAAAGTTATTACGGATATCGTCCGTGTATTACCAGAAGGGGCAACGTTATTTGCGAGTAATAGTATGCCAATTCGTGATACAGATTCATTCTTCTTCACATCGGACAAAAATATTCAAGTGATGGCAAACCGTGGCGTGAACGGGATTGACGGAATCATTTCGACAGCTTTAGGAGCGAGCATTATCTGCGATCCGCTCGTATTAGTGATCGGTGATTTATCATTTTATCACGATTTAAATGGACTGTTAGCCGCAAAATTACATGAATTAAACATAACGATTGTCGTTGTAAATAATGACGGTGGCGGTATTTTCTCATTCTTACCACAATATGAGAAAAAGGAACATTTCGAATCATTATTTGGAACGCCAATTGGGCTTGATTACGAGCATGTTGTCAAAATGTATGGCGGTTCATTTAGCCGTGTAAATGGTTGGGAGCAATTCCGAGAAGAGGTACAAAAAGGAACTACGGCGGCAGGTTTACACGTTGTAGAAATTTGTACGAACCGTGATGAAAACTTAACATTGCACCGCAAATTATGGGCAAAAACGCAGGACGTAATTACTACATCGTTGCAAGGTGAATCAAAATGAACGTAACGCTGCAAGGTGTATCGTATGAATATGAAGTAGTTGGAAGCGGGGAACCACTTCTACTTCTTCATGGTTTTACGGGAAGCATGGAAACGTGGCGTTCTTTCGTTCCTTCTTGGGGCGAGCAATTTCAAGTCATTTTAGTAGACATTGTTGGGCACGGAAAAACGGAAAGTCCTGAAGATGTAATGCATTATGATATTCGAAATGTAGCATTGCAAATGAAAGAACTACTAGATTACCTTCATATTGAAAAAGCGCACATACTTGGCTATTCAATGGGCGGTAGACTGGCGATTACGATGGCATGTCTCTATCCAGAGTATGTACATTCTCTTTTATTAGAAAATTGTACAGCTGGGCTTGAAAGTGAAGAGGCGAGAAAAGAACGCTGCGAAAAAGATGAGCGACTTGCCAATAAAATTGAGCGAGAAGGCATCAATAGTTTTGTAATGATGTGGGAAAGTATTCCGCTGTTTGAAACGCAAAAACGTTTAGCACAAACCGTACAAGAAGCAGTGCGAAAAGAACGACTTGCTAACAATCCAAAAGGACTTGCAAACAGCTTGCGCGGCATGGGAACAGGGGCTCAGCCTTCATGGTGGAACGATCTGCAAAACTTAAAAATGCCTGTTCTTTTAATGAACGGGGAGCATGATGAAAAATTCTTTCGCATATTAAAAAACATCGAAAAAAGCGCCCATGACGCGAAATTTGTCAAAATTGATGGTGCTGGCCATGCAATTCATGTGGAACAACCGGAAAAGTTTGATACAATAGTAAAGGGATTTCTAAAAACTATGCAGTGATGCTTTTTCATCTAAGAAGGAAGCTACACTTATAGAGGAGATCAGAAATATACAAGGAGGTAGTTGTAATGGCTATTGAATGGGTAAAAGAAGGCAATTACGAAGATATTATTTATTCAACATACAATGGTATCGCAAAGATTTCGATTAACCGTCCTGAAGTACATAACGCATTCCGTCCTAAAACGGTAATGGAGTTAATCAACGCTTTTGCACACGCTCGTGATGATGCAAATGTTGGCGTTATCATTTTAACAGGTGAAGGTGGACGTGCATTCTGTTCTGGCGGCGACCAAAAAGTTCGCGGTCATGGTGGATATGTAGGTGACGACCAAATCCCTCGTTTAAACGTATTAGACTTACAACGTCTAATTCGCGCAATTCCTAAACCAGTTATCGCAATGGTAGCAGGTTATGCAATCGGTGGTGGACACGTACTTCATATCGTATGTGACTTAACAATCGCTGCAGACAACGCTGTATTCGGACAAACAGGTCCTAAAGTAGGAAGCTTTGACGGTGGATACGGAGCTGGTTACTTAGCTCGTATGGTAGGCCACAAGAAAGCTCGCGAAATTTGGTACCTATGCCGTCAATACAGTGCACAGGAAGCGCTTGATATGGGCTTAGTAAACACAGTAGTACCATTAGAAGCGCTTGAAGCAGAAACAGTACAATGGGCACAAGAAATCTTAGCAAACAGCCCAATGGCACTTCGTTTCCTAAAAGCTGCATTCAACGCAGACACAGACGGTCTAGCTGGTATTCAACAACTAGCTGGAGATGCAACGTTATTGTACTACACAACTGACGAAGCAAAAGAAGGTCGTGACGCGTTCAAAGAAAAACGCAGTCCGGACTTCGGTCAATTCCCTCGTTTCCCGTGATCAAAAGCGGAAGCAGCTCGTTCAGAATGTGAGGGGGATGGAGCTTCTGACGTAGAGGCGCTTTTTGCCTCATAGGAAGAAGCGAAGCCACCGAACATTCTAGCTGCTGTAGCTAGATGTGATCAAAAGCGGAAGCAGCTCGCCTACAAAGTGAGACGCAACCGGATGATCAAACCGGAAACAAAACAACTAAGAGACTTGATGTCATATCAAGTCTCTTTCTTTCATGAAAGGAGAATGAATGATGGAGACGATGCCAAATTGGTTAAAGCAACGTGCATTTTTAACACCAGACCGCACTGCAATTGAAATAGAGGATGAAAAGGTTACTTTTATGCAGCTGCATGAAAAAGTAGTATCTGTTTGTGAACACCTCACACATGTAGGAGTGAAGCGTGGGCAAAAGGTGGCTGTTCTGATGAAAAATGGTATGGAGATGATTACAGTTATTCACGCCCTATCTTACGTAGGTGCAGTAGCTGTACTTTTAAATACACGTCTTTCAAGAGAAGAGCTACTTTGGCAAATGGATGATGCTGAAGTTGCATGCTTAGTGACAGATCAAAATTTTGAGACTAAAGATGTTCCTGTATATTCATTCGCCGAAGTGATGAATGGACCGAAGGCGGAAGCCTCTATACAAGAAGAATTCTCTTTAGAAGAAGCGATGACAATTATTTATACGTCAGGGACGACAGGAAAACCGAAAGGCGTTATTTTAACGTACGGCAATCACTGGGCAAGCGCGGTTGGCTCTTCGTTTAATTTAGGGCTTCGTGATGATGATTGCTGGTTAGCTTGTATGCCGATGTTCCATGTTGGCGGGTTATCTCTTTTAATGAAAAATATTATGTACGGCATGCGCGTTTTACTCGTTCCGAAATATGATGCTGACTTTATTCATAAAGCACTTCAAACGAGAGGCGTAACGATTATTTCTGTCGTTTCTAAAATGTTAACTGATCTATTAGAAAGACTTGGAGAAGAGACATATCCATCTTCTTTACGATGCATGTTACTTGGCGGAGGACCAGCGCCGAAACCGTTACTCGAAACATGTGTAGAAAAAGGAATTCCTGTGTATCAAACGTACGGTATGACAGAAACGTCGTCGCAAATTTGTACGTTATCAGCAGATTACATGTTAACGAAAGTAGGATCAGCCGGGAAACCACTATTTCAGTGTCAACTTCGTATTGAAAAAGATGGCGTAGTAGTAGCGCCGTTTGCGGAAGGCGAGATCGTAGTAAAAGGACCAAACGTAACAGGCGGTTATTTTAACCGTGAAGATGCGACGCGCGAAACCATTCAAAACGGATGGCTTCATACTGGTGACCTCGGTTATTTAGACGAAGAAGGATTTTTATACGTATTAGATCGCCGTAGTGATTTAATTATTTCTGGTGGGGAAAATATATATCCGGCTCAAATTGAAGAAGTGTTACTTTCTCATCCGATGGTAGCGGAAGCCGGTGTTGTCGGCATGACTGACGATAAATGGGGACAAGTACCCGCTGCTTTTGTTGTAAAAAGCGGAGAGGTAACAGAAGAGGAAATTCTTCATTTTTGCGAGGAGAAATTAGCGAAATATAAAGTCCCGAAAAAAGCATGTTTCTTAGAGGAATTACCACGAAACGCTTCGAAAAAATTGTTAAGACGAGAGTTAAGACAATTAGTGGAGGAGATGTAAGTGGAAATAAAAAAAGCGACACTTCATATAACGGAAATGCCACTCGTAATCCCGTTTGCTGCAAGTTACGGAACGTATGAGAAGCGTGAGAGCATCGTGATTGAATTAGAAGATACGGACGGGTACATTGGATTTGGCGAGGTCGTTGCGTTTTCTGAACCGTGGTATACGGAAGAAACAGTGAAGACAGCGCTGCATGTATTACAAGATTTTTTATTACCTGATTTATTAAAGGCGGAAATTTCTCATCCGAATGAAGTGCCAGGTTTGTTCCAGCATATAAAAAGAAACCGAATGGCAAAGGCCGGAATTGAAGGAGCTGTTTGGGATTTATATGCGAAGCGTGAACAGAAATCGCTAGCGACGTTACTTGGTGGAACTAAGACTGAAATTGAAGTTGGTGTTGTGGTTGGTATCAATACAATTCCAGTTATGTTAAAACAAATCGAGAAGTATGCGGAAGAAGGGTACGAGCGTTTTAAAGTGAAAATAAAGCCAGAGCATGATTACGAATTATTGAAAGAAATTCGTAAAGAGTTCCCGCACATCCCGTTAATGGCTGATGCAAATTCTGCCTATACATTAGCGGATACGGAGAAGTTGAAACGACTAGATGAATTTCAATTGATGATGATTGAACAGCCGTTAGCCGATTACGATTTTCTCGACCATGCACAGTTGCAAAAGAAAATAGAAACACCAATTTGTTTAGACGAAAGCATCCATAGTTTAGAAGACGCGCGCGTTGCGATTATGCTTGGCAGCTGCCGCATCGTTAATATTAAACCAGGGCGAGTGGGTGGATTAACAGAATCTATTCACATCCATAATTATTGCATGGAGCATAATATTCCGGTTTGGTGCGGGGGTATGGTAGAGATGGGGATTTCACGAGCGCAAAATGTTACGCTTGCTTCATTGCCGAATTTTACAATTCCAGGTGATATATCTGCCTCTAGTAGGCACTGGGAGAAGGATATTATTTCACCGGAAGTGATGCTTGAGGGCGGAAAGGTGATTGTACCGCAAAGCGTTGACGCTGAGCATGAAGTAGACCGCGGAAGGTTGACGGAAATCACGAAGCAGCGAATTGTTTTGGAGCGGTAGGTCGAGTCTTTAAAATAGCGGGCGAATTTCGTCGTTAATTGTCGGTAAGTCGATATATTAAAAAATCGTTGATATATTTCAAGTTGTGTTCTATATATTTGGAAAATCGTCGATATCATTTTATTTACTAAGGTTACTCCCGCAAGTAACCTTTTCGTATTGTACAAATTGGATAGACTAGTTTACAATCGAGCGTATATAAGGGGGAGTAATATGAAGCGCATTTCAATTTTAATAGCGGATGATGAGGCAGAAATTGCTGATTTAATTGAGATACATTTAGAAAAAGAAGGTTACCACGTCGTGAAAGCAGCTGATGGAGAAGAGGCAATTCATGTTATTGAAACGCAGCCAATCGACTTAGTGGTTTTAGATATTATGATGCCGAAAATGGATGGTTATGAAGTGACGCGCCAAATTCGCGCGAAGCATCATATGCCAATCATTTTCTTAAGTGCGAAAACATCTGATTTTGATAAGGTGACAGGTCTTGTATTAGGTGCAGATGATTATATGACGAAACCTTTTACACCGATTGAATTAGTTGCGCGTGTAAATGCACAATTACGCCGATTTCTTACGTTAAATCAGCCGAAAGTAGCGGAGAATAAATCTGCTTTAGAGGTAGGTGGGGTCGTTATTGATCCAGAGCGAAGAACAGTAAATGTGTACGGAGAACAAGTTGAATTAACACCGAAAGAGTTTGATATTTTATATTTATTAGCGAGCCATCCGAAGAAAGTGTACAATGTAGAAAATATTTTTCAGCAAGTATGGGCGGATGATTATTTTGAAGGCGGAAATACAGTTATGGTACATATTCGTACATTGCGGAAAAAACTTGGGGAAGATAAAAGAAAGAATAAGTTAATAAAAACAGTGTGGGGAGTAGGGTATACTTTCAATGGTTAAAAAGATGAGAAGCTTTCGCTCGAAGATGGTTATGCTATTTGCGTTAAGTATGATATTTGCTGGTGGCGTAACGTATATCATTTATGAAGGATTACGGATTTATTATAAATTAGTCGTTCGTTTTGAGGATCCGTTAGCTCAATTTCGTTCCATGGTAAGACAAATTGGGGATGTTAATTTCTTTTTAATTATTTTCATCCCTCTATCCATTATGTTTTTCTTCTTCCTTACTAGACCTTATGTAAAATATTTTGATGAGATTTCAAGCGGGATTCATCATTTGGCGAACGGAAATTTTTCAAATGAAGTGCGCGTGTCATCAAATGATGAGTTTGGATATATCGCACGTGAAATAAATGTAGCGAGTGAAAAATTAAAGGAAGCAGTAGAACGAGGCGACTTTGCGGAAAGTAGTAAAGATCAACTCATTGTTAACTTAGCTCACGATTTGAGAACGCCGTTAACGTCTGTTTTAGGTTACTTAGATTTAATTCTTAAAGATGAGAATTTGACGAAGGAACAAATTAAACACTTTTCCACAATTGCTTTTACGAAATCGGAAAGGCTGGAAAGTTTAATTGATGAGTTATTTGAAATCACAAGAATGAATTATGGGATGCTGAAGCTGGAAAAAAGATCGATTGATATAGGTGAATTGCTTATTCAGTTAGATGAAGAATTATATCCGTTATTAGAAAAGAAGGAATTAGAAGCGAGATTGAATATCACGCCGCAGTTACCTATTAACGGTGACGGGAAGTTATTAGCGAGGGTATTTGAAAATCTTTTAACGAATGCGATTCGCTACGGGTATGATGGAAAGTTTGTTGATGTGAACGGGTACATTGAAGGTGAAGAGGTAGTCGTACAAATTATTAATTACGGAGACAGCATTCCAGAAGAAGATTTACCGTATCTTTTTGATATGTTTTATACAGGTGATAAGGCAAGATCAGAGCAGCAAGGTGGTACAGGCCTTGGGCTATTTATTGCGAAAAATATTGTTGAGCAGCATGATGGAAAGATTTCTGCTGAAAGTAATGTGATTAGAACGATATTTGAAGTGAGATTGCCAAAAGAAGAGAGCGAAGTAATTTAATAAAAATTTAAACTTTACCCCACTTTTTATTTTAATAGTTTTTTCTATTCTATACGTAAGTTACGTTAAGGAGGAACTAGAAATGAAAAAGTGGGTATTTATTTCTTTTTTTATAGCATGCACAATCTGTGTAGGCGTTTATATATCACCATTATTTCAAAAAGAGATCGATGTTAAAATTGCCGACAAAGATAATACAGTAAGAGCTGCGAATACGGAAAACATAGAGGTTACAAAAGAAGAAATTTATAAGGGGGATCTGTTATTAGTTAATAAAGATTACCCAGTTAAAAAAGATAGCATTAGGTCTGATATTATAAATGTAAATCACAATAGTGAATTAGTAAGAGGTTACGTCATATTTGATAGAAATCTTCGCTTATCAAAGGGTGTTGTGGAAAGTTTTTTGAACGTTGTCGATGCAGCTGGAAAAGATGGAGTACAGCATTTCTTAATGAGTAGTGGGTATCGAGATTTTCAAGAGCAAAGTAAATTATATAAAGAAATGGGATCTGACTATGCACTTCCAGCAGGATACAGTGAACATAATTTAGGGTTATCACTCGACGTTGGATCTACGCAAAAGAAAATGGAGAGAGCCCCTGAAGGAAAGTGGATTGAAGAGAACGTATGGAAGCATGGCTTTGTTTTACGTTATCCGAAAAATAAAAGTCATATTACAGGTATTCAATATGAGCCGTGGCATATACGTTATGTCGGCTTACCTCATAGTGCGATTATGCAAAAGGAGAAAATTACATTAGAGGAATACTTAGACTTCTTAAAAGAGAAAAAAGAAATCACAACCGATGTGGAAGGTAAGAAATATACGGTTTCTTATTATAAAGTTTCCGGGAACAGGAAAGTGAATGTTCCAGCGAATAAGCAGTATGAAATTTCGGGGAATAATATGGATGGGGTTATTGTGACGGTACAGGAATAGATAATTTTGATTCTCCCATTAAAGTCCGATTGGTGAGGGCTAATAATCAGTGGGGATGAAGAAAACCCCACTGATTAAAGTTTCACTTTATATGATGAGGATTGTAATGAACACATTTTCAATGGTGTTCATTACGGGTAAAAAAGGTCGGAGCTTCATCAACATTCTTCAGCCATATATACTCTTGACTATGTAAGCTATCCTTCATCCAGACATCGCCTTTATATACATTTGTTTTCTTGCGAAGCCAAGTAAGATAAGGGCCAATAACTTGAGGTTCTTCATCACGTTCATTCTGTTTTGGGAACGAGATTTGTTTCTGTTCTTCTGTTTTTATATTGATCATATAAAGTGTTGTAAACATCGCCGGAACAGGGCCTTCTTTCCATGCCTTGTTTTCTTTCGCACGGGCTACAACCACTTTGTTTGGTGAAAACCATTCTAAATCAAGGTCTACATAACCGACAGGTGTGTAGACCTTTTGTTGTTTTGCTATTACCATGTCTGCAACTGTAAATTTTTTATTTTCTACAAAAAATCTTCCTTCTCCTGAAATATAGGCCAGTTGATTGGCTGATGGAGCCCACTTCATCCAGTCTTTGAACCATAGCATGTTACCAATCGTTCGAAAGTGTTTCCCTTTTGATGAGATAACACATAATGTATTGCTATCCATTGCTAAGGAGGCAGTAGGACTAGCCAAAAAGCTAATCCACTTTCCATCAGAACTCCACTTGAAATAGTTAGCGTTAATCGCAAATAAATCAGTTTCATTTGTTTGAATCGTATAAAAAGGCTTTATTTTATCTTTAGCAAGATTTGCATCGACTGGTATTTTATAAAGTGGAATTGTGCCCCATCCGGTCGGACGCAAGCAGGATTGTGAGGAGACGATAAATTCCTTTCCGTTCGGGAACCATTCGAAATCACTAACCCCAAGTGATACATTTTCAAAACCTTGTGGGCGACCGTTTTTAATTTTTGTAACGTTTAATAAACCTTGATCAGTGTAAGCCAATTGATTTTTATTTGGTGACCACTTAAAGTCAGATGTTACGACTCTTACATAAGGCTGATAGTTTATTTTCTCTTTCGTATCATAAATGAATAAGTTAGATTCTTTACCCGCTTCATCACTATCAATATAGCCAATAAACCTACCGTCATAAGACCATTTTGGAGAATACACATATCGATTTTTTGTGATTTGTATTTCTTGATTTCCTGTCTTTATCCATAGCTGATGGTCCCGGATAAATGCAGCCGTGAGTGATGGAGGGGCTGCGCTAACCGTTGTTGGTACATACAAAGTGATTAAAATTATAAATAATAAAATTCGAAATCCCAAGAATATCCCTCCTACTTATAGGGTGTCCGAATATGTAATGGAAACTCATATTCTAATATAAAATTAAACATTATAACGTTATATTTACTTCTCCCTTTTTTTATGTTACGCTAAACGTGTGAAAGTGATATAAAAATGAAATTTTAATGTAAGCGTATTCTTATGGCTTCTTATAGAAAAGGGTGGAAATACAATGACAGAACGATTCGTACTACGTAATGTGAAACGTGTGAACGGGGAAGAGATTGACATTGTAATTGAAAATAATAAAATCGCACAGGTGACGAAAGCTGGTGCTGGTGAGGGTGGAAAGGTTCTTGATTACTCTGGTACTTACGTATCGAGTGGCTGGATTGATTTACACGTTCACGCTTTTCCAGAGTTTAATCCGTATGGCGATGAGGTAGATGAAATTGGCGTTAAGCAAGGGGTAACGACAATTGTTGATGCGGGTAGCTGCGGAGCTGATCGTATTGCAGATTTAGTACAAAGTAGAGAACAGGCAAAAACGAATTTATTTGCCTTTTTAAACATTTCTCGCATCGGTTTGAAACGAATTGATGAATTGTCCAATATGGAATGGATAGATAAAGAGAAAGTAATAGAAGCAGTAGAAAAGTATAAAGATGTAATCGTTGGGTTAAAGGCGAGAATGAGTAAAAGTGTCGTTTGTGATAGTGGAATTGAACCGCTTCATGTTGCGCGCTCGTTATCTCGTGAAACATCATTACCGATTATGGTACATATCGGTTCAGCCCCTCCTCGCATTGAGGAAGTTGTACCTCTTTTAGAAAAAGATGATGTGATTACACATTACTTAAACGGGAAGGAAAATAATTTATTTGATGAAGAAGGCAAACCGCTACCTGTGTTACTAGATGCAGTGAAGCGCGGTGTTCATTTAGATGTTGGGCATGGTAATGCTAGTTTTTCTTTTAAAGTAGCAGAAGCGGCGAAGCGTCACAATATTGCTTTTAATACAATTAGTACAGATATTTACCGGAAGAATCGTATACACGGTCCAGTATATAGTATGGCTCACGTTCTTTCGAAATTCCTTTACTTAGGTTATCCGCTAGAAGAAGTAATTGATGCGGTGACGAAACATGCGGCAGAGTGGCTGAAAAAACCAGAGCTTGGCCGTATTCAAGAAGGCGATATTGCAAACTTAACTTTATTTACGGTGAAAGATGAGAAGGTTACGTTAATTGATTCAGAAGGGGATCAGCGCGTTGCTGAAAGAAGAATTGATACGAAAGGGGTTGTAATCAATGGGTCATTCATTGAATGCTAAGTACGGATTAAAAAGAGTGATTAATGCGAGCGGTAGAATGAGTATTTTAGGTGTATCCGCTCCGACAAATACAGTTATGGATGCGATGAAACATGGTGGACAAAATTATGTGGAAATTGCAGATTTAGTAGATAAAGCAGGAGACCATATTGCGAGAATTCTAGATTCAGAGGCAGCAGTTGTTGTAAATTCAGCATCGAGCGGAATTGCACTTTCTATCGCTGGTATCGTTACAGAAGGAAATCGCCGTAAAAGTGAAAGACTTCATCAAGAGGTCATCACGAAAAACGAAGTGATTATGTTAAAAGGTCATAACGTTCAATACGGTGCTCCTGTTGAAACGATGATTTATTTAGGCGGCGGTAAACTTGTAGAAGTTGGTTACGCAAATGAAGGGAAAGCAGAGCATATTGAAGATGCGATTGGTGAAAATACAGCGGCGATTCTGTATGTGAAATCCCATCATGCTGTGCAAAAAAATATGATTTCTGTTGAAGAAGCATGGGAAGTTGCGCAGCGAAATAACATCCCGCTTATTGTCGATGCGGCAGCTGAAGAAGACATTCAAAAATATGTGAAGTATGCAGACCTTGCCATTTATAGCGGATCAAAGGCAATTGAAGGACCTACTTCTGGTATTGTTGGCGGGAAACGAAAATATATTGAGTGGCTGAAAGTGCAATTACATTGCATCGGAAGAAGTATGAAAGTTGGGAAAGAAACAACTTTTGGCTTACTTCAAGCGCTTGATGAGTACGGAGTAAAAGAAGATAAGAGTGAGCAAGAAAAAGAGTTATTACAAGTACTTATGCCGCTGAAAGAATTAAACGGTGTAAATGTAACAATCATTCAAGATGAAGCAGGAAGAGCAATCTTTAGAGCACGTATTCACATTAACGAGAAAGAGTTAAATAAATCAGCAAAAGACGTTGTAACAGCATTACGCGAAGGGGAAATTGCCATTTACACACGTGATTACGGTGTAAGACAAGGATTCTTTGATATTGATCCACGTCCACTTCAAGGTGATGACATACATGTAATTGAAGAAAAAATGAGAGAAATTGTAGGGGGAAACTAAAATGACAAACATTCAAAAACGTTTTTATAAAGGCCGTGTAGCATTAAATGTATTAGCGAACAATACCCGAAATGCGAAAGATATTTTTGAAGCAGCAGAAGGTTATGTAGTAGTAGGCGTGTTATCAAAAGACTATCCAACAGTAGAGGAAGCAGTTACAGCGATGAAAGCATACGGAAAAGAAATTGATGACGCGGTATCAATCGGACTAGGAGCAGGAGATAATCGCCAAGCAGCAGTTGTAGCTGAAATTGCGAAGCATTATCCTGGTAGTCATATTAACCAAGTGTTCCCTTCAGTTGGAGCGACACGTGCAAATCTTGGCGGAAAAGATAGCTGGATTAATAGTTTAGTATCACCAACAGGAAAGGTAGGGTACGTAAATATTTCTACTGGTCCAATTAGTGCAGCTGGAGAAGAAAAAGCAATCGTTCCAATTAAAACAGCGATCGCACTTGTACGTGATATGGGCGGAAATTCATTGAAATACTTCCCAATGAAAGGTTTAGCTCATGAAGAAGAATATCGCGCAGTTGCGAAAGCATGTGCGGAAGAAGGATTTGCCTTAGAACCAACGGGCGGAATTGATAAAGAAAACTTCGAAACAATTGTACGCATTGCGCTTGAAGCAAACGTAGAGCAAGTTATCCCGCACGTGTACTCTTCTATTATTGATAAAGAAACTGGTAATACGAAAACAGAAGATGTTCGTGAATTATTAGCGGTAGTGAAGAAGTTAGTTGATCAATATGCGTAAGAAAATTGCAGCATTCGGCGAAGTAATGATGCGTCTGCAAGTACCAGGACATGAATTGTTATCGCAAGCAAATACGTTAAAATACTCATTTTCTGGTACAGGTGTGAACGTTGCAGCAGCACTTTCTCATCTCGGGCATGAAGGTTTTCTTATTTCAACTTTACCGGAAAACTCGGTTGGGGATGCTGCGATATCACATATTCAAAAGTTAGGCATTCGGGCGCCGTTTATTTCAAGAGCTGGTAAATATGTCGGCATGTACTTTTTAGAAAATGGATTTGGTGCACGTGCAAGCCGCGTTACATATTCAAATCGATTAGAAAGTAGCTTCAATACGGCATGTGAAGAGATGTACCAGTTTGAAGAAATCGCCAAGGAAATTGATATCGTTCATTTTTGCGGGATTACACTTGCAATGAATGATACGGTGCGCCATCATATGAAATCTTTAGCGAAAGCAGTTAAAGAAAACGGAGGCACTGTCGTTTTTGATTGCAATTATCGTCCATCACTTTGGGGAGAAGATGGATATGAGCAGGCGAAGCCGCATTATGAAGAAATGCTAGCTCTTGCTGATATCGTTATGATGAATGAAAAAGATGCAATGTTCGTTCTTGGAATGCAAACAGAAGAGAGGGAGCGAGAGGCGCAACTTGTTGATCTTATTCCGAAAGTGGCTGAAACATATCATATAGCTACAATTGCTGGTACACATCGCTCTATTAATAGCGATAATACACACTCGCTTCGAGGGTTTATATGTAAAGATGGTGCGTTCACTTTTGCAAAAACACTTACGTTTTCTGTATATGATAGAATAGGTGCTGGAGATGCTTATACGAGCGGGATTATTCATGGCGAGATAGAAGAGTTTGCACCAGAGAAAGCTGTTTCATTTGCGTCAGCAGCTGGAATGCTTGCACATACAATCGTCGGTGATACGCCAATGTCATCAGAGAAGGATATACTTCGGGCAATGACGGCATCAGTAGGTGATGTAGAAAGGTAGTGGGTGTAACGGTGAACGTAACGAGAAAAAAAGGACCATTATATTTACAAATAAAAAATATTATTCGTGATCGAATATTGCATGGTGTATATGCGATTCATACGAATATTCCTTCCGAACCGCAGTTAGAAGAAGAGTTCAAAGTAAGTAAAATTACAGTGCGTAATGCGATTAAAGAACTTGCTCAAGAAGGATATTTGGAAAAGAAAAGCGGTAAAGGAACGAAAGTCATCCGTAATACTTCTGCGACAAAGTTGTCAAAGGGTAAGAAATTTACAGAAGTGTTAGTGGAAGAAGGGTATAAAGTACAAAAGAAATTGCTAAAAGCAGAAATCGTTCATAATGAAGAAGGAACAGTGCCGTTTCGATTATTCGGTAAGGAGAGTTTCCGTATCGAACGTTTATATGCTTTAAATGATGCACCGTATATTCATTATACGCACTATTTCTCAGCACACATGGCAAGTACAGATTTATCGGACTTTGACTTGCAATCGCTTTACGATTTAGTGGAAGACCGAGGTATACATTTAGAAAACTTCAGAGATGAATTCGCTGTTGGACTTGCGCCTAGCTTCGTTGCAGAAGCGTTAGGTGAAAAAGAGGGGACAGCGCTATTAAAACGTATGCGCTATTCTTACGATGAAGTTGGCGAAGTAATTGAATATAGCGAAGGCTACTACAATACAGAAATGCAGCATTATGTAGTGAATTATGACGTATAAAAAGAGGGGATTGTCCCTCTTTTTTTATAAAGTAAAACATGAATTGGATGCATCCCACACCAATCGGATGTTTACTGTCCATAAATATGAGGGAAAAGTAAGGAGAATGCGAGATGGATATATATTTATTAATCGTCACGTTACTTGCGATCGCAATTGTTATTTTAGGGGTATCATGGTGGAAATGGCATGCATTTATTAGTTTAACAGTTGCGAGTTTATTTTTAGCTATCATGTCTGGACTGAATTTAACGAAGATAGTGACGGCCTATGAAACTGGTGTTGGTAGTGTACTAGGGCATTTAGTTGGTATTTTAGCTCTCGGAACCATTTTAGGGAAAATGATGTCCGATTCAGGGGCCGGCATGCAAGTGGCAGACTTCTTTATTCGATTTTTCGGTGTGAAGAAACTACCTTGGGCTATGTTATTTGCAGGATTTGTTATAGGGATTCCGGTATTTTTCGAAGTGGGGATCGTCATTTTATTACCACTTGTTATTTCAATTCGAAAAACGACGAAGCAAAATATATTATTAATTGCGTTACCTGTTATCGCTGGATTATCTATTGTTCACGGGCTCGTGCCACCACATCCAGGGGCGATGACAGCAATCGGTATTTATAACGCGAACTTAGGAAAGGTACTTTTATATTCATTAATTATCGCGTTACCAACAGCCATTATCGCAGGACCGATATTTGCAAAGTGGGTACATAAGAGAGTTATACCTGAAAATGAACCAGAGCTCGTTCGAGTTACGACTGTATCAACTGATTTACCAAGTCGTAAGGTTTCATTCTTTATTATTTTATTACCAGTTGTATTAATGATTTTATCAGTAGTTGCACCATATATTTCATTACCGAAAAAGATAACTGAATTTTTTGTGTTTATAGGGAGTCCAGTAATTGCTTTACTTATTTCATGTTTCGCAGCGTTCTATTTACTTGGAATAAGACAAGGAATTAATAAAAAGGTGATTAAAAAGTTAACGGATGAAAGTTTATTACCGGTTGGTTCCATTATTTTAATTATCGGTGCAGGCGGTGGGTTTAAACAAATATTAATTGAAAGCGGCGTTGGAACGGCGATTGCACAAATGGCAGAACATATATCGTTATCGCCGATCGTCTTAGCTTTCATGGTAGCTGGATTAATTCGAATTGCAACAGGTTCAGCGACAGTAGCATTAACGACAGCAGCAGGAATTGTTTCACCAGTTATTCAGCATATGTCAGGTGTAAATTTAGAACTGCTCGTTATTGCAACGGGTGCAGGATCATTAATGTTTTCTCACGTAAATGATGCAGGATTCTGGCTTGTAAAAGAGTATTTAGGATTAACGGTGAAGGAAACGTTTAAGACGTGGACGGTGCTCGAGACATTGTTATCATTTATTGCATTTGGCTTTGCGCTTTTATTAAATACTTTTATTTAGAAGATACCTTAATTGGTATCTTTTTTTGATGAAGCCCATTTCCGAAAACAAGCCCGTTTTTAGGTGAGCCAAGCTTCCTATTCGCCCTGAAAACATACTATAAATGGAATCCCCTCATTTAGAGCAAGGTGAACTTGTTATGAATGATACTAAAGGAGGAATATAGTAATGAGCGAAAAGTGTGAACACAGACATGATGATTGTAACCGCAGACATGGGTGCGGCGGCGGTTTTGCGCTTCTAATCGTATTGTTTATTTTATTAATTATCATTGGTGCTAGCTGCTTCGGCGGAGGCGGAGGCGGTTGTGGTTATGGTGGTTACGGCGGTTATGCTGGCGGCTATGGTGGATATTGCTGCTAATTATTAAAAACTATTGAAAATAGCCTTGTGCATACTGCACAAGGCTATTTTATTCATACTTTAATATGCTGTGATAATTTATTAATGTACAGAGAACGGATTAAGAAGAAGAAAATGATCTCGATAATCCCGAAAAAGGTAAGTATAATCAATAACTCTTTTAGTAACGAGAAAGAAAACATGCTTTGTAAAAACTTAACCGCAAATAATGTGTGAACACCAGCAACGATATACGGGACGAAAAATAAAATCCCTAGTTGAATCGTTGCAGAACGAAACATTTCTGATTCAGTTAATCCAAGCTTTGTAATCGTAATATACTTTTGCCTTTCGGTTGTTAAGTCATTATACATACGGAAGTATAAAACACTAGCCGCACCGATAAAGAAAATAAAGCCAAGAAATGCCCAAATAAAGAAGTGAGCAATTGCATTATCTTTACTGTTAATGAGTTCATCAGTAGCAGTGTGAATATAAAATGGCTTGAAAAAATTTTCTTCACCCTTATGTGCTTCATATAAGTTATTTGCATCTTGATCTAATATGTTTAATATATTTTTTGTCGGGATAATTGCATTTTCCCAATTTTCCACGAAGTAGTTATAAATAGTAATTGTTTCAATATGAGGAATCATATTTTCAATTGCATTATCTTGCATAACAATGAGATGAGGTAATGCAAAGGAGGGTTCGATTCCTTTATTAATAAATCCTTTAATATGAAATTCCTTTTTATTAGAGCCAAGTGTAATTGTATTTTGTTTAGCAAATGGGTTTGATACAAGATTTAATAGTTCTGGCGCATAGCGAGAAATAATGTAAACTTGTGTAGAATCAAGAGTAACTGCTGGTCTATTTAATTGTTTGGCAATCGCGTTATAATCACTCATTTTCATTAGCGCAATGTCTTCTTTTAATGCTGTATCTTTTAATACTGTAAATTTATATTTTTTGTAATCGAAATTGTTATTTGTAAGCTCCGTTTCAATTGTAGTAATATGCTTTTGTTCAAGGGAATTGTCACCTTCTGATGTATAAGTGAAGGGAACGGGATATCGTTCTAGTACTGATGCTTTCGTATTATTATTAGCGGCAAATAACCCGATAATAATAGTAAATGCAAGTGCAGATAGCATAGAAACAATAAAGAGTACGTTAATATTACTACGGGTACGAGCAACTAAGTCTGAAATCCATAACATATTTATTTGTTTTAAATAAAACTTTCTGCGCTTCTTTAAAATATGGATGAAAAGAAGGAATGTTTGTGAAAAGAATAAATATGTCCCGACTATTACAAGTGGCAAAATAGATAACATAATAAAGAAGACAGATCCATTTTGTACATTTTCTTCTGTTACGTAGCCTTGTGGATAACCGGCGATGTAATAGCATAGCCCTAAACAAATTAAAGCGAATAAAGAGATGAGTATAGATGGCCTTTTTTCAGCTTTCATTTTTTTGTTACCTTTAATGAGCTGCGCTGTTTTACGAGTACGAATGAACATTGGCGTAAACGTAGAAACGATTAAAAATAAAATGATAAACGTTACAGTTGTAACGATGATCGCTTCTGTCGGCCAATATAAATAGAGACCTTTTGCACCTGTTAATTTCGAAGTGACTAATAAGAAAAAGTTAGAAAATACAAGACCACCTTGTATCCCGATAAAAATAGATAATATCCCGATTATCATGTTTTCTGTAAATAACAGTCTTTTTAATTGTTTCTGTGAGATTCCAAGAATAGTGAGTATCCCGAATTGCTGCTTCCGTACATTTAAAAATGTTCCAACTGAATATAAGAGAAAGAAGAACGAGAACATAACGATCACAAGCTGTGCCGTACTAGCTAAGTTCATTAGCGGATCACGTTCTTGAAAGCTTTGTGTATTTTGTAAGCGCGGATGGTACGCATATACAGTAAATGAAAAGAAAACCATGATAGAAAATGCACTACTTACAAAATAAGCGAAATATGCTTTAGAATTACGCGAGACATTTTTAAATGCAAATTGCCAAAATGTCATCCACGTCTTCCTCCTAATAATGCTAAAACATCTAATATTTCTTGATAAAACTTCTCGCGATATAGCCCGCGGTGTAGTTCATTGTAAAGCTCGCCATCTTTAATGAAAATGACGCGGTTACAATAACTTGCTGCGAATGGATCGTGTGTAACCATTAAAATTGTTGCATCTTCTTCTTTATTCAATTTCGTAAATAGCTCCATTACGTCAATTGCTGCTTTTGAATCTAAGTTTCCTGTTGGTTCATCAGCAAGTAGAAGTGACGGATGATGAATAACAGCACGTGCTACTGCGGTACGCTGTGCTTGTCCTCCAGAAACTTCAAAAATACGTTTGTCCAAAATATGATCAATGCCAAGCTTTTTTGAAATGTTATCAAGCTTTTCGTCCATTTCTTTTAATGGAACATTATCTAATGTTAAAGGTAGTACAATATTTTCACCGATTGTTAGTGTGTCTAGTAGGTTAAAGTTTTGGAAAACAAATCCTAACTCTTGTCGGCGGAAAATAGCTAGTTTCTCTCTACGAAATGTGTGCGGTTTTTTGCCGTTAATCACGACATCACCAGAAGTAGGAGAATCAATTGTAGAGATAACGTTTAAAAATGTAGATTTCCCACTACCAGATGGTCCCATGATAGCTACAAATTCACCTTTATCTACATGTAAATTTATATTTTTTAAAGCGGTATGAGGGACTTTTCCTTCATACACTTTTGAGACGTTTTTTATGTGTAAAACTTCTTCCATAGTAATCACCTTTCTATTCTTTAAAACTTAATGTGTTGTGATAATTTTTGCATATAAAAGGAACGAATTAAAAGGAAAAATAAAATTTCAACTGTTCCAAAAATCATAAGTACGACTGTAATCTCAGCGAAGAACGAGAGATGTAAAACTTCTTGCAGCATCTTTGTCGCAAACATCGTATGAATCGATGCCATAATGTATGGAACAAAGAACAGAATCGCGAGTTGAATTGTAGCAGATCGTTTCATCTCAGCTTCTGTTAAACCGATTTTTGTAATCGTTACATACTTTTCTTGCTCGTTTGTTAAATCGGTATACATCCTGAAATAAAGAACACTGCCAGCACCAATAAAGAAAATAACACCTAAGAAAGTACCAATTAAGAAGAATGAAGCGACATTTTGTTTTGTTGTGTATAGAGAATCGCTTGCTTCACTTGCATGGAAAGGCTTGTGATCTGCTTGAATGTTGTTCGCATCGGTATTCATTTTGTCTATGAATGACGAGCCGATGTTATTAGCCTTTTCCCAGTCTTTAACTTTAAAGCTATATACACTCATCT